>CAKZKY010000277.1 GCA_937124575.1 uncultured Pseudomonadota bacterium
AACCTCAAGGGCAAATGCGGAAAGTGTGAGGTAGAGGACTGCCGGGGATGTCGGAGTTTAGCTCTTGCATTAACCGGCGACCCCTTTGCGGAAGATCCCCACTGTTTATTTTCCCTTGTTTAATTCCCTTGCCTATGATAAATTTCGTTTAAATTCTCGGGAGAACTTATTATGAAGGTCGAAAAGTTATGGGGCGGACGGTTTGAAGAACTTCCACCGAAAGAGATCATCAATTTCCTTTCAGGAAGGGATGTGAGTGGGACTCCTCCCTGTGATGAGCGTTTGATTTCATATGATCTATGGGGAAATCGGGCACACCTGTTGATGCTCTGCCGCCAGGGGATTATCTCTAAACAGGATGGGAAGAAGATTCTCAGAGGATTACGGGAATTGGCATCCCTCTACCAGAAAGGGAAGTTTAGATTGGATCCCTCCAAAGAGGATGTCCACTCCAACATCGAAAGTTTTCTCATCGACCGCTTAGGGATCGAATATGGAGGAAAGATCCACACTGGCAGGAGCCGGAATGATCAAATCGCTCTCGACATGCGACTTTACCTGCGGGATCAGGTTTTGGGATATGTCGAAGGAGTAAGCGTATTGATGGAATCCCTTCTGAGACGAGCAGAGGAGCATTGTTTTACAATGATGCCAGGCTACTCACATCACCAGCCTGCCATGGCCACAACCTTTGGCCATCTGCTGCTCTCGTTTACCGAGGCGCTCAGCCGGGATGTTGAGCGGTTTATCCACTGGTTTGCCTTATTCAATAAGAATCCTTTAGGGGCAGCCGCTGGTTATGGCACCTCTTTTCCTCTCGATCGAAGATTAACTTCAAAGCTTCTCGGATTCGATGGACCTACAGAGAATGTCACTGATCCCATCACACAGAGATGGGAACCTGAGGCAGAGTTAGGATATACCATAACTGTAATGATGAACCATCTTTCTACGATAGCACAAACATTCATCCTTCTTTCCACCAGCGAATTCAATATGGTTCGTCTGAGTGATCAGCACAGTACGGGAAGTTCCATTATGCCTCAGAAACGAAACCCCTGTTCTCTGGAAGTGATCAAGGCCAAGACAGCTTTTGCTCACGGAGCCCTGGTAAGCCTTCTTTCTGTAGGCAAGGGTCTTTTTATGGGTTACAACCGCGACACCCAGTGGACCAAATACTGGGTAATGGATCTGGTCGAGGAGACGAAACCTGCCGTCTTTGTGATGGCCGAGGTGATTCGCCTTCTCGAAGTCAACCGAGCCCAAATGATCCGAAGGACGCAAGAAGGATTTCTCAGCGCCACATTTCTGATGGAATGGATGGTTACCCAAGGCCATCTTCCTCTGCGAAAAGCGAAGATGGTAGCAGAGCGAGCAGTCCGTTATTCTGAGAAAGAGGCGCAAGGAGAGATCTCTTACCAAGGCTTACATAAGGCCCTAAAAGAGATGGGAGTTGATCTCCACGTTACGGAGAAGGACATTAGAAGGATTCAGAGACCGGGGGAGATTCTATCTCAACATCTTGCTATTGGGATGCCTTCAGCCAAAAGAATCCAAGAGAACCTTGCTTCGCTTCGAGAAAGAATACGGAAGAGCAGGGCATGGTTGATCCTGAAAGAAAAAAATATCAAAAAGGCAATGGCACTCATGGAAAGGATGGAAAAGCAAATCCTAAAGTGAAAGGAGATTTCGATGGGAAAGTTGGAATCAATCGTTAAGTCGGAGATCGTGCGTCTGGCAAAGCGGGAGATAAGGAGGGTGGCCATCCCTTTAAGAAAAGATATAAGGGTTTTGAAAAATACAGTCTCGCAACTTCGAAGGGCCGTTTTAAATCTTGAACAATTCGTTTCGTTCCAGAAGAAAGAATGGGAGAAAAGCCTCCCACTAAAGGCCTCTCCAGAAGAGGTGGAAACATCCCGCCTCTCTCCAAGGCTTATCAGAAGCCTTCGGAAACGCTTGGGGCTATCTCAGCGGCACTTCGCACGTCTGGTCGGAGTCACACCGCTTGCCGTATACCAATGGGAGTCAGGGGTATTTAAACCGAAAACCGAGAAGAAGGGGATGTTGGTGGCTCTTCGAAAATTAGGTCGCCGTGAGGTCAGAAAACTGCTTGAAGAACGAAAGACAGAAGAGCCAAAGAGGAAGGTTCCGAAGGCGGAAGTTAGGATAAAAAAGAAGGCAGCTAAAAAATAGTATTAAGAAGAGCAGGTTCCTTCATTGATGTGGTTTCACATCGCAAACAAGTAATCAATCCCTTTTCTTGCAGAGGCTTTATGGATTTAAGAATTTTTGAAAAGATGGATACCTA
>CAKZKY010000278.1 GCA_937124575.1 uncultured Pseudomonadota bacterium
TGCTCAGGATCAGCCTTCACCTTACCTAACCCCTCAGCTAAAAAAGTAACCAACTCTATATCCTCACCAATCAACCGCCTGAGCATCTTCTCAAGATTTTTTATTGTAAAATTAAGATCAATGACCCTCATCTCCATCATCTGACGGCGACTAAAGGCCAGAAGTTGACGGGTCAAATCCGCTGCCCTATCCGCAGATGAATTAATCTCCTCAAGATTCTTTTTCAGAGGATCTCCCTCTCGAAGATCCATCAACGAAAGCTGTGTGCTCCCCTTGATCACTGTAAGGAGATTATTAAAATCATGGGCCACCCCTCCTGCTAGCCTCCCAATCGCCTCCATCTTCTGAGACAGCCTTAACTGCTCCTGAAGAGATGCCTTCTCCTCCTCCGCACGCTTCCGCTCGGTGATGTCTCTTATTATGTTCACATAGCCCGTAATCGAACCATCTGAAGATCGGATCGCTGAAATGACCATTTCAACAGGTATTTTTGTGCCGTCTCTATGCACAAGATTCCACTCGATCCTGCAAAACCCCTCTCTCCTTACTACAGGATAGACACGTTCTCCAACGGAACGAAAGCTCTCATCCGAAGCGTGGAGGAAACGAACAGATTCCCCTTCAATCTCATCCCTGTTATATCCAAATAGATTGCAGAATCCCTGATTGCAAGAGATGACCCTTCGCTCTGTATCAAGCATTAAAATGGCATCCGTAGTGCTTTCTACCAGAGTCCGATACCTCTCTTCAGAATCTCTTAACGTCTGTTCCGCCTTTTTTTGCTCGGTGATGTCAATTATAATGTGGACTGCACCCCAATACTCTCGCGTTCCCATTATGATTGGATCAACGATGATTCGAAGCCATCTTTCACCTATCTTTATATCCTTTGTCTCACGTTGAAGACTTTTTTTCGCTAACAAGGTAGGACATTCTGGTATAGGCTCTGTTGTTCCGTGCACAACCTCCCAGCAATGTTTACCGATTAGCTCATTTTGTAGGTTTTGAAAAAGTTTCTCACCTATCTTGTTGCTTCGCATGATTCGATGGTCTTTATCGAGAATCCATATCGCATCGTTTGTGGCATCGAAAGTGGTCTGCCACTCTTTGGCCAACTGCTCGGCTTCCATGCGCAACCGTTCGCGCTCCTGAACCATGGATTTGAAACTCACGACCAGAGGTTCAGCTTCACCGACTAATAGGTCAACCTCCCCGCGGCGCAAAGCCTCAAGAATAGCCTCGGCCCGCTCGAGCCTCTCTTGCAGTTCTTCGTAAGTTGGTGTGTCCTTGGTCATCGCTCGTCTCCTTTCCCTGCCAGCCCCAGAGCCGCCAGCAGTTTGTCTTCCTCTGCAAGGGAACCTACAATCACTCTGGGAGGCGGTGGCGACTCGATAACCAGGGATGGAATAGCCACAATCCGATGATCAATGGCAGCCTGGTAATCCTGCAAGACATCCACAATCTGAAACTCACAGCAGTCCTTTAGGGGATCTTTATTTAATAATCTGGTCAAGACTGAAATTGCTTTTAAGGAGTTGGGCTCCTGGCCAGCCACAAAAAGGCGAAAACGGAAAAGAGGTCTGATTCCTGATGTTGATTCCATGTTTAGCCCTCCTGTGGTTCAGGCTTAGGCAAACTGACTCCTTCACGTATTACTTGCCTTTGTCTTATCCCGTTCTCAATTCGCTTTTGTAAAGATCTCAATCGTTTCAAATCGAGCCTCTTCGCTTCGATTTCAAATGCCAGCCGTTCAGCCTCAAGCCGGTCGGCTTCTTCCTGTATCTGCCTCGCTGTTCCGGTCAAGACCCTGCCTCCGCCAATATAAGCATCCGGAATCACAATACCTTGGTCCGTGATTTTGTATTCCCGTTTTTGATTCGAATGGCTCGAACCTCTTGATTTGAGCACCTGAAGCAGGCGGTTGGTCTCACCCGGTTCTTCTTGGTAGCCAAGAAAGATGGCTGTGTCCACCATAGAAGAGATACCGTTACCGCTGATTTCCAACTGGTCAGGCCTGCCATAAGTCTGGTTGACCAGAAAGATGTTGATACCCCGCTCTTTGCAAGCATTTAGCAAGCGCATGAGGTAATCGAATGCCGCCTGCCTTCCACCCATCCGGTCGCAGGCGGAAATCGCATCCACCACTACATGGTGAGGATCAAAGATATTCATTCGGGTCACGGCATGAATAAAATGTTCCTCCGCACCCATGGCCTCTGGAAAACAGGTTAAAAATTCAATCTGTTGGGCTTTAAGAAATGGGCTAAGGTCTATCCCTGTGCTTCTAATGTTGCTGATCAAGGCATCCTCGGATTCTTCGAAACTGATATAGAGCACCTTCTCTCTACGGGTACAAGCCGACCTCACAAACGTTAATGCGAGAGTAGTCTTTCCTGTCCCTGGCTCGCCAGCAAATAGGACGCATGAGGCTCGCCGATACCCTCCTCCCAAAATCTCATCCAACCGCTCGATACCAGTGGACATCTTAGCCCCCAGTGGTTTGTGCCTTAAACCGACAGAAGTTATCGGCACGACTGAAATACCAGATTCTGTAATCACATATGGATATTCGTTTCGGCCAAAGTCAGAACCGCGGTATTTGGTCACCCTCAACCGACGGGTGGTAATGTGTGATTGGACACGGGCATCCAGGAAAATGAAGCAATCACCCATCGATTCGAAGAAATCCTCATAGAAACGGGCTTCTTCCCTTCGGGCAGGACGCACCGTCATGACAGACGTCAGACCCTGTTCCCTTAGCCAGTCGTTTAGTACGTGCATCTCGCTACGCACCTTGCGGGGTTCATCGAAGAGCCGAAGAGCAACCTCCAGGGCGTCAATCACAATACGCTGAGCACCCATCTCCCGGCTTTTCCCAGAAACAGCAGCCAGTAATCCTTTTAGATCGAATTCTCCACTGATTGTCATATTGGGATCGACCCTGGCTTCAAACAAAAAGAGCTTTCCATCTTGTTCCAGTCTCTTTAGGTCCCAGCCCAGAGAGGCCATATTCTGGCGTAACTGTTCGGCCGGCTCCTCAAAACCCACCCATATACCAGGTTCGCCAGCCAGGGCACCACGATATAAGAACTCCAACCCTAAAATGGTTTTACCAGAACCAGCCTCACCACTAACAACAGTCGTCCTACCTCGGGGGAGTCCTCCTTTTAGGATGTCATCCAGTCCCCGAATATGCGTGGCAGCTTTGTCAAAAGTCTTCTTAAATGGAATCTGAGTTGTTTTCTCATTTCGTTTCATAGCACTTTCTCCTTATTTAGGATTTTTAATACTTATCCGTAGGATTTTGACCACTCCTCTTCCACATGATAAATCAACCCAAATTTTGCCTTTATTTTATGTAATAAAGCGTTTAAACAGCTTCTATCTACCTGCTCGAAAATGGTTCGAAGACATAAATGTTTTGAGTTTTGTGGGTTCTTCGCCCGATCTGGGTATAGAAGGATGTCTAATAAAAAAGATGTGAGTGAGTGAGGCAAATTCTGGGCCAGTTCGGGGCATTCAAACTCTCCTGTTCTTAATAAAGCAAGGGGAGGAGGCCCTACAATAAATTAGGGAACGCACTCAAAACCCTTGCTCTCTAAAATGTCAGTCAAAAGTAAATGCTGATTTACCCCTATCTCTTCAGCAGGTTTGAAGCTGATACAAGTAATCATCATGCTTTTCCGCTAAATCGGAGAGGCCCGATCGAAACCGACCTCAAATGGCAATGGCTCTTTTTCTTTTCTCGACTGGGCTTACGGCTGAAATGTTCTGAATCAATGCCTCTACGCTCTGTCGGATCAATTCGGCAACCGAGACATTCTTTTGGGCTGCCAGTCTCTTCAGTGCCTCAGCCTGTTCTTCAGTCAATTGAATCTGGGTACGAACCATGCCCGATTCTCCTTAATCACTATTACATTTGCTGTAATGATTACACATTTTTTATTATGATAACATTTCTTCACCTCACATTGCAATCCTCAATCAACTCCTCAATCCACCTCATCGGGATAGAGTTTTTTCATACACTCAGGGCAGATACTGTGGGTGAATTCAGCCTCCGAATGATCGCGGATATAGGCCTCGATCTGTGTCCAATAACCCCTATCTGTTCTTATCTTTTTACAGGAGGAACATATGGGAATCATCCCACTAAGAGTCCTGACTTTATTAAGAGCATCCTTCAACTCTTTGATGAGCCTTTCTCTATCTTCCTCAGCACGCTTGCGCTCGGTAATATCCTCTCCAGAGCTGAGAGAGGCCAAAACATTTCCGGCTTTATCTCTTAATACAGTATTGTGCCACGCAATTATCCTTTCCTCACCTTTTTTGGTCAAAACAGGATTCTCAAAATATTCAAAATCCTCTATCCCATCGGTTAGTATCCTGGAAAAAATAGCCTTAACCTCTTTCCTCATTCTCTCAGGTAAAAATTGATCAAACCAGTTCCTCCCGATAATTTCTTTCTCCTCATATCCCAAAACCTCACACCCTTTCTTATTAATGAGTATAACCTTTTGATCCAAACCAATCACCAGAAATATGACGCCTGCCACATCCAGATAACTTTGTGCCCTATCCCTTTCTTCCTTTAACCTCTCTTCGCTCAACTTAAGATTTCTCCAGAGAAGTTGGTAGGGCTTTGTTAAACCTGTCTCAATAATCGCTTTATAGATCAAATAAAAGGAGATAATTTTGAAAAGATGACCGATTAGATTGGATAGGCCATAGACGCTGATATAGAAGGTAAAGGCTAATTCTGAAATGATGGTTGTGATAATAGACCACACCAGCAAGATCAATACAGGTCTCTCAAACTCTGTTTTTTTTCTAATTAAAAGCACTACAGAGACAAGAAGAATGGAAGAGATGATGTATTCACTCATCTTTTTAAAAGGGGTTAACCCCTTTCCCTCAATAAAACAATCGGGAAATATAGACCAATAAAAGATTGTCATAAAAAGGAGCAGAAGTGCTATGGTATAAACCCCTAACACTATATTCAAATTCAGTTTTCTTCTAAAAAAGAAAGGAGCGATAAGAAGAGAGAGGCTTTCCATATACCGTGCTACAATCCATAACTGGGTGGGAAGGTTTGCATCATATTCTCTGAAAACCCCCATACCTTTATAGGCTAATGTGTGAACCGTATCGACAATAGCAATGAAAAGATAAGCAATACCAAGAAAAAGGAGGTAATTATTGTCCAGAAAACGGCGGGAGTTCCATGCCACGATGAAAATGCCAAAGGCTATTACAATACTGAACAACTCAGCCAGGCTGTGGAATAGAAGGAAACTGTAAAGACTGGTAAGATAGATTCCCAAAAGGATCAATATGCCAATAAGAACCCAATTATATTTTTTATAAATCCCTGATAATCCTACCATAGTTTTTGACCTATTGTTGCTCTTCGTCTCTCTTCCTATCCCTGATGCCTCATTGAAAAATGTTACCCAAGAGGAATGAGGAAAGAGGTATCGTGACCATCGGTTTTTGAGAACG
>CAKZKY010000279.1 GCA_937124575.1 uncultured Pseudomonadota bacterium
GGAGGGCAGAAGGTGAACAAGGCCTCCTCCTGTGTCTATCTCAAACATCTTCCAACAGGGATTGAAGTGAAGTGGATGACCGAACGAAGCCAGTCCCTCAATCGGTTTTTTGCGAGGCGAGAACTGGTTAACCGTGTTGCGAAATTATCGGGCAGGACGACAGAGGATGAAGTTGAGATGAAAAAAATAAGGAAGCAGAAATCAAAGAGAGAGAAGAGGGCCAAGCGGAAGTATCATTTACCCTGAGGTTTTTAAAAGGTAAGGGATCAGTTTCGGAGACATTCCCAAGGAGGACTTTTTGTCAAAAGACAAACATTCCATGACCAATGCCATTCGCTTTTTAAGGGAGCATAGGGTGGAGTTTATCGAGCGTCCTTATCGATATGAGGAGAAGGGAGGCACTGAGGTTGCCGCCAAGGAGCTGGGCGTGGATGAACACCTGACAGTAAAGACGCTTGTGATGGAAGATGAGAAGAGATCTCCTCTCATCATCCTCATGCATGGAGATAAAGAGGTTTCGACAAAGGAACTGGCAAGGGTCATCGGGGCTAAATCAGTTACCCCCTGTTCTGCCGAAACAGCCTTGAAGCACACTGGTTATATGGTGGGCGGGATTTCTCCTTTCGGGACGAAGAAACAGCTTCCCGTTTATGTGGAAGAGACAATTCTCAGCCTTCCTCGGATATACATCAATGCAGGCAGGAGGGGACTTCTGTGTGAGATGTCTCCTCAGGACCTGGTGAGAGTGTTAAAGCCTGTTGCTGTCCGTGTGGCAAGATAAAAAGTGACTCTATTCCAACAGGTGGTGAGGTGGACATCAACCCGTTTGTTGGCAAGAGTAATGGGTGACCGTAGTTCCTCAAGGAGGATTAGATGAAAACTAAAATCAATCGAAGACAGTTTTTGAAGGCGACAGCGACTACGGGGTCGGCGATGGTGGCAGGAGGAATATTTTTCCTCCCCTCTCCTCGATTGAGCTTCATCGGCGAAGCAAGGGCTTCGGATCTTCCCAAACCGAATGTTGAAGACGGGAAAGCCTTGATGCGGCTTTTGAAAGAGAGGAGGTCCCACAGAGAATACCGACCGGACAAACTTCCATCCGAGATGATCTCCAACCTGCTTTGGGCTGCATTTGGCATCAACCGACCTGATGGCAAAAGGACCGCACCTACTGCCCGAAATCGGCAAGATATCGATATCTACCTTTGTTCGGCAGAAGGAACCTTCCTTTACGATGCAAAGGCGCACGCCTTGAGACTCGTGATACCCGAGGATCTCCGAGCGTTGACAGGTACTCAGCCTTTTGTCAAAGATGCGCCAGTTAATCTCGTCTATGTGGCTGATCTTTCCAAGATGGGGAATATATCAGAAGATGATAAGAAATTCTTTGGAGGAGCCCATGCTGGATTGATCAGCCAGAATGTCTATCTGTTTTGCGCATCGGAGGGATTAGCGACGGTGGTAAGGGCCTCTATTGATCGTGGAGCTTTGGCCAAAGCCATGAAGCTCCGGTCAGACCAGAAGATCGTTCTTGCCCAGTGTGTCGGGTATCCCAAGGGATAGTGTTAAGCCATTTCAGGATGATTAAGGGTACAAATTATGAGATTTCACTGCTGTACTTCAGGGATGATGTTGCCGCCGGAAGGGAAGATGGCGACATCGACCTGGGGAAATTTTTTGCAAACCTGATCGATTGCATCCTGGATATTGGGAGAATAAGAAAATTTCATCATTCCCACCTGCTCCGCTGTAAGTCCCTCGGTGACATGAACGATGTTGAATTTCTCGGCGATCTCTTTGAAATAGACAACCTGCATGATGTAAGAGATTCCAAATGACCGAAGATGTTCTGGGACATCTCCAATAATCAATCGCCGATGAAAATCTTCAGCACTTTCAGGACTCGCCATCTCTTTAATTAAAGGCATGATTGGGCCCGCCTGTTTTTGCGGGGCCGCCCAGATGATTGCTCCTCCTGATCGCGTGCAAAACCCTGCCATGACCAAAGCTTTGGTTGCCTGAACCCCAATCTCGAGGGGGAAGGCTGAGGTGATGGTCACATCAGCCAGTTTGGGCAATGGTATCGCATAAAGGGAGGCGGCATATTGAGAGGCCTCTCGATGTTCTGCCAAGGGATCTCCTGCAAAGGCTCGGATGACCTCCCTTTTTTCGTTGATAATGAAGTCGAGTTTAAAAGCTAAACGGGATAATCGGCCAGCATCCAAGATTTCTTCGAAGAAATGGTTCCCTTCGAGTAAATTCACCCTGCTGTTCCGATGTCGCATCCAGTGAAAATGGTGGTCAGCAACAGACCGGTATGAGCATATGCCAGGCATGATGATCTTATATCCGCCGCCGTATCCGGCAATTGGATGGGGCATACATTCTCCGATACCAATGAGGAGATCAGCCGATGCGACATGGCGGTTGATCTCCACCAGCGTCCCTCGATGGGTTTTTCCGATGATCACATTGTTGGAGGCATGTGGATCGTGGGCAAAGAGGCGACCCGAGAGACGATCGAAGGCTTCGTCACCAACTTTTGTCTTAAGTTGTTCAAGAGATGGGATGGGATGGGTTCCAAGAGCACAGATTCCGAATATCCGTTCGTCTGGAATGCCAGCCCGATTGAGACGGTTCATTACCTCGGGCATGGCAAGATGGACAGGTGTGGGTCGCTGAAGGTCGTCGAAAAGTAGAACAGTCTCCATTCCTGATCGAGCTAAGTCTTCAATTTTAGGGGACCCGATGGGATGGTCCAGGGCTCGCTGGATCTCTTGAATTGGGTCTTTTACTCCTGGGATAGGGGGTTTGTCCTCACTTGAGATTAAGTTCCAGCCCTTTGGGATGGAGAAGGTTTTTTTCTCTTCACCGTAGTTAATATATTGAGACATTTAAGTGGTTCCTTAAGTGAAGTGGTAAAATTCTTTATATATAAATCATAAGGGAATATTGGATGGTTGTCAATCGAAAACGGTGTTGACAAATAGAAATAAACTGGGGTACAGTACACCTGATGCGAAGGCTGGTTATTAAGAATCCAAAGACGATCAGAAAGAAGGTTTATGATTATTTGCGAGAGAAACTGTTGAGGGGAGAGATTCCACCTCGTGAACATTTGATTGAGGCAAAGATTGCAAGAGAGATCGGTACGTCAAGGACTCCGGTGAGGGAGGCTCTTCACAACCTGGAGCTTGAAGGCCTAATCGAATCCATCCCGAGAGTGGGATATGTGGTCAAGGCCATCAGTGAACAGGAGGTTGAAGAGATCTGTGAGATCAGGGCAGCCATCGAGATGTTGGCTACCCGTTGGGCCATGGAGAAGGCCCATGAAAAGCTAATTAAAGAGCTTGAAGAGAATATTCATCTCTCCGAGCAGATCATTTCAAGCTCAGATCCAAAGGCTTTTATCGAACTTGACGCTCAATTCCATGAAATCATTGCCAGGCATAGCCGAAGCCAGCGCCTCCTCGAACTGGCCCAGACTCTAAGACGTCATATGTTACGGTATCGAATCGAAAGCATCTATGTGATGGATAATGTTTCCAGAGCGATCGAAGGTCACAAAGGAATTCTTGAAGCCATTAAGAAAGGGGATGTCGGAACCGTTAACCAGGCCATTCAATATCATCTCCAACAATCGAAAAAAGATATCCTGAGATACGCCTTTAAGGAGACGCCCCAAGAGGCTGGATAATTTTTATGATTGAGATCAAATTTAGAGGTCGTGGCGGACAGGGAGCGGTTGTAGCTTCAGAGATCTTGGGAAGGGCTTTTTTCTTGGAAGGGAAATATCCACAATCTTTTTCGCTCTTCGGAGCAGAACGTCGGGGGGCTCCTGTTTTTGGGTTCTTACGTGTGGATGACGAACCGATCCTGTTGAAATGCCAGATCAAACACCCGGATCAGGTTTTCCTGTTCGACCTCTCTCTGGTCGATGAGAAGGAGATTTCCCGGGAACTGAAGCCCGGTGGTTTGCTCCTAATCAATACAAACAAGAAGATAGAATCCTTCAAAGGGTGGCGAGGATTTAAGATAGGATTGATCGATGCGAACTCCATTGCCAGGAGGTCAGGGTTGGGCGAAACCTTTAACACTGCGATGCTGGGAGCTTATGTCCGTTTGACGAATTTGATCAAGATGGAGACATTGATCGAAGCCATCCAGAGGATGGTGCCCTCTAAGGTGAAGGAAAATATTGAAGCGGCTCAAGAAGCTTTCAAACAGATAGAAATCTATGAGGCAAAGGGACCTGACTCACCATGAATCCTCATCCATATCCATTCAGTGAATTGCTCATCCCCATCTCTTATGAGAGTACTGCCGTTTTTGAAACGGGTAAGTGGAGTTTCCAAAAACCCGATACGAAATTGATGATTGCTCCGTGTCAGGAGGCATGCCCTACAGGAACCAATGTTCCTGAATTTCTCTTTCTATTGAATGAGCGAAGAGAGGACGAGGCACTCTTCTCCATTTTGAGGGAGAATCCCTTTCCTGGCGTTTGCGGAAGGGCCTGTTTTCATCCTTGCGAGAACAATTGCAATCGGGCTCAGTATGATGAATCGGTCTCCATCCAGGCCTTGGAGAGGTATGTCTCCGATTGCACCTCGATTCAGGTTGAGAAGATCCTGCCCATTTCATGCGAATCTGGGAAGCAGGTGGCTGTAGTGGGAGCCGGTCCTTCGGGCCTTTCCTGTGCCTATTTCCTCTCAATATTGGGACATCGAGTGACCCTGTTTGAAGCGAAAGCAGAACCCGGTGGGGTGTTGCGATGGGGCATTCCAGAGTATCGCCTTCCCAAATCGATCCTCAAGCGGGAGATACGGAGGATATTAAGCCTTCCCATAGAGGTGAAGACGGGAATGGCCATTGGGAAGGATATTCCCTTTGAGGAGTTGAACCGGTTCGATGCGGTTTATCTCTCTCCAGGAGCGACCTTAAATCTCTCCCTTGGAATCGAAGGCGAGGCGATGAAAGGGGTGTGGAAGGGAGGAGAGTTTTTAGAACGAATCAATTCAAAAGAGAAGATTCGTCTGGGGAGAGAGACGATGGTGATTGGGGGAGGTAATACGGCCATGGATGTGGCTCGATCGGCCTTGCGCCTCGGTTCCAAAGTGACCATTGTCTATCGAAGAACCAGAGATGAGATGCCTGCCATCCAAGACGAGATCCATGAGGCTGAGGAGGAAGGTGTGCGATTTGAGTTTCTGCTTCAGCCGGTAAAGATCCGTCCGGGTAAGAAGGGGAGGTTGGCGGTTACCTTTCAATGCATACGACTGGGTGAATTGGATGCAGGAGGCCGACCTAAGGCCATCCCTATAAAAGGGAAGTATCTAACGTTAGAATCGGATGATCTCATTGTTGCGGTTGGAGAACAAGTTGATCTCTCTTGGGTTCCAAAGAGTTTTATACAGAATGATCTCATCGGTTTGAATCCCTCTCCGAAGGTGTTCGCTGGCGGAGATGCGGTGGATCAGCCCCGAACCATTGTGAATGCCATTGCGGCTGGAAAGAGGGGCGCTATCTCGATCGATCTTTTTCTTCGAGGCGATTCTGACGAAACCATCCTTTCAAAGATCAGAGTCGGAAACAAGGGTTCCCTCTCGATGGCCTCCTATCTTTCAATCAGGGAGGGAGAAATATGGTCCGAGCCCAAAGGGGTGGCTACCTATCAACAGATCAATCCTCTCTATTTTAAGCCGAGTAAAAGAGCAAAGATTCGCAGACGGAATCGAGTCAAAGCCCTGAAAAGTTTTTCAGAGGTGAATATGCGATTTCGAGCGGAGGAGGCACTTTTTTCCGCCTCCAGATGTTTTTCCTGCGGCACCTGTAATTATTGCTACAACTGTTACTTCTTCTGCCCGGAGGGGGTGGTTTCGCTCGATCCCTTCTCCAGGACAAGGACTGTGGATTTCGACCACTGCAAAGGTTGTGGCACCTGTGCCAAAGCGTGTCCAAGGGCGGTGGTGGAGATGAGAGTCATATTATGAAAGAATTCATGACTGGGAATCATGCAGTGGCACATGCGGTTAAACTCTGTCGCACTCCTCTGATTGCGGCTTATCCGATTACGCCTCAGACCCCCATCTATGAGAAGCTTTCTGAGTGGGAAGCTACAGGTGTGCTGAAGGGAATCATGATGCGAACCGAATCCGAGCATTCGGCCATGGCCTCCTGTATTGCGGCTTCTTTAACAGGGGTGAGGACCTTTACAGCCACCTCCTCCCAAGGCCTTGCGCTCATGCACGAGATGCTCCATTTTGCTGCTGGATGTCGAACACCGGTGGTCATGGCTAATGTCAATCGTATCATAGCGGCTCCCTGGGGATTCTGGGCTGATCAGTTGGATAGCCTTTCACAGAGAGATACCGGGTGGATTCAGTTCTATTGCGAAAATGGGCAAGAGGCATTGGATAGCGTGATTCAAGCCTATAAGATTGCTGAACAGGTCTATCTTCCTGCAATGATTTCTCTCGAAGCTTTCTTCGTTTCTCACTTTATGGAGCCTGTGGATATTCCAGAACAGGAGGCGGTTGATCAATTCCTTCCACCCTTGGATCTACCTCACAAATTCGATATTGAAAAACCAGGATTTCTGATGACGGTGGTGCCTTCGGAGTTATATCGTAAGTATCGGCACATGGCTCAAGTTGCTATGGATTCGGTTAAAGAAGTGGCAGTGCGTGTGGATCGGGAATTCAAAGAGGTCTTCGGAAGAGGCTACGGCATCATTGAGTCGGTGGCCTTGGAAGATGCAGAGGTTGTGATTGTGACCGCAGGTTCGATCACATCCACTGCCAGACTGGCGATCCGGACTCTTCGTGAGCAGGGGCATTCAGTGGGGTTATTGAAAATACGACTTTTCAGGCCTTTTCCAACGGAAGCCCTCCAGCAGGCGTTAGCAGGAAAGAGGAAGATTGCAGTGATCGATCGAAATAATTCCGTTGGAAGTGGAGGTATCTTCTGCCAGGAGTTGAAGGCTACGCTGGTCCATTCCAAAGACCGTCCATTCATTTATAATTATATTGCTGGCATAGGAGGGACGGATGTCACTCCGGAGGTGATCCAAAGGATTGCTTTCGATGCGATGGAACGAACGGAACCCCTGGATCAACCGATGTGGATGATGGAAGAGTAGTCAATTGCGGATTGCAGAATGCGGAATGGAAGATTTCATCGATTATATCTCGTAAAGGGGGTGAGAGTATGATTTCCCCTGAACAGCAGCCCAATTTTTTGAGGCCTGGTCATGCAGCGTGTGCTGGGTGTGGGCTTGCCATTGGCATGAAACTGGTGATGCAAGCAATGGGGCCGAGAACCATCATGGTGATTGTTCCATCCTGTGAGGGATCCATTGGAGGATTATACCCAAACACGGCCTATGGTGTTTCGACCTTTCATTCTGCTTTTGAGATTGCAGCCCCTACGGCTGCAGGGATTGCCAATGCTTTAAAAATTCAGGGAAAGGATGACATTCAGGTACTGGCCTTTGCAGGAGATGGGGGAACGTATGATATTGGGCTGGCCGCTCTTTCGGGAGTTACCAAAAACAACGATGATATCATCTACGTCTGCCTGGATAACGAAGCCTATATGAATACGGGAATTCAGGTGAGCTCTGCCACACCATCCTATGCGTGGACCGGGACCACCCCTGAAGGAAATCCACGGCGAAAGAAGAATATCATGGAGATCATGGCGGCTCATTACAATCCTTATTCGGCAACAGCTACGATTGGTTTCCCACGTGACCTTCAGCAAAAGATTACTAAAGCGAAGAGCATCCGTGGAACGAAGTTCATTCATCTCCTCACGCCCTGTCCAACCGGATGGAGGACATCTTCTGACCTTGCGCCGGAATTGTCCATCCTTGCGGTTGAGACCAATGTTTTTCCCCTTTATGAAGTGGAAGAGGGGAGGCGTTATACCATTAATCATGAACCGAGGTGCCTTCCTGTGGAGGAGTACCTCTTGAAGCAGGGAAGATTCAAACACCTGAATGATGAACAGATCAAACAGATTCAACAGGATGTGGATGAGGAGTGGGAAAGATTAAAACAGAGGGCAGGCGGTTTTGCATCTAAAAGGAGGTGAGGTTTAGGGGTAAAAAGAAG
>CAKZKY010000280.1 GCA_937124575.1 uncultured Pseudomonadota bacterium
TTAATATAAGGCTTTCCATTTTTTCAAGGTGCATCCATTTATCCCCTTACTGTTTTCTCGTGTGAAGCTCAGTTTCTATTGAGGCATACAGTGGAGAAAGTTTAATCCATTAGAGTGCATATGGGGTTTAAAGCCCTGTCTGAGTCTCCCTTTATTGGCAAGGTTATTCAAAAGACTGACCCTTCTATTTTCCTATTTTGATGGATGGGTTCGAATGAAGAGGATGAGCAAAGTGAGACTGCTCATCTTGAGGATCGCCATCATAAGACAGGAATCTTTAAGGCCAAGGATGGGTAGAAAGAGAACGCCTCCCAATAATCCCCCGAAGAAACCTCCAAACAGGTCAGCCCCATAGAGAAATCCCGCGGTGTGACCAATTGTCCCTTTACCCGGATCTGTTTGGAGGTAAATCTTTGTCGCCAGAGGGAATTGGCATCCGACCAGAAGGCCACAGATAAAAGACATGACGAGAAAGGCCATATAGAGAAGGATATAAACAGACCTCTTTTCAAGATGGGAAGAGGGGAGCGTGAAGACATAGGGAAGAATCAGGGCGAAAAGGATGATTGCAAATTCTGTGTATAGAAAAATGGGGATTTCCTTCTTCATTCGGTCGAGCCGCTGGGTGATGAAGAAACTGCCAAGCGCAACCCCTGCCATAAAAAGGGTGATGAGAAGTCCGATCTGATGGTAAAGATAACCATAGAGCGTTTGAAAAGTGAAGACAATGGCAAGGTCGAGCATCATATCCGTAAAGCCAGAGGTAAAGATGGCATAAGGAAGGGAGAATCCTGAGATATTGGGTTTTTTAAGAAACAGAAGGGCAAGAGCCGCTGTGATGAAAAAAATGGCCGACAGGGTCAACTCTAAGCGGAGCCTCTCAAAGGATTTGAATAACTGAGAAAGATAGGGTGAGAAGAGGGCATTCCAATAGGAGAGGCTGAAGAAGACACCCAGCGGACGGAAATCAGAGTTGATGTGGACTTCCCCCCTCTCCATTGATTTAGAAAACCAGTTAAGCCACCTCTCGTGAAGGCGATATTCGATATAGCCTCTGGTGAAAAGGCTCGATTGGATATTCCTTCCCTTAAGCCTTTTTAGGATATCCTGGGAGGTTCCCTCTTCAAGGCTTTTTGAGTCTGAAGCCAGATAGAGGTTCGTGTCTCCTGGAATAATCCTCACATATTTAAAAACAGCCTTTAGGGTGTCGAGGATAGATCCGTTCAGGTCTCTCAGTTCCGGACTAAGATAGGTTAATGAACCTGGTAGGGTTAGAACGACCATTCCTCCAGGATTCATCTTTTTTTGGGCCATCGAGAAGAATTCATAGGAGAAGAGCCTGTTGCTCTGAAGTTCATGCGGAGCTGAAACTCCGATGAAGATGAGGTCGAAACGATCCGGAGTCCTTTTGACAAAAAAACGGCCATCGGTATAATGAATCCTTACCTTTTTATCGGAGAGCTCGGTTTCTGTTAAAGGAGTTGGAAATTTTTGGATTAATCTTAAAAGGAGCGGATCCAGTTCAACATAATCCACCCGTGAGACCGGATATTTTAGAATTTCATGGATCATCCCTCCGGCGCCGCCGCTGAGGATCAGAACGGATTCCGGTTTTTCATGGAGAAGCATTGGAAAATGAACAAAATCTTCGATGGAAGCGATGTCAGGCACCGGTGTGGTAATCGCAGGGATTCCATCGGTGAAAAAGGTGAACTGTTCTCCTCTCTGGGTTACGGTGATGTTCCCATAGATGGAGTTTTCGTTATGAACGACATTTAAACCTCTCCATTGTAACTGGAGAGAAGATTGGTGGATCTTGTCCGACAGGGGGGTAAAGAGAATTGGGAGAAAGAGAAGTCCGTAGAGGAGGGTGAGGGCCCAGGCAAAGGATCGGATTTTAAGAAAGGACTTCTGCTCCGGCCAGAGGAGGGCAGAGCAGATAAGGCCATTGGTCAAAGCAATCATGAAAACAATCACAAAGGAATTAAAATATTGGATCAGGATAAAGGTGATGAGAAAACCGCCAATAATGGAGCCCACTGTTTCCAGGACATAGACTTTTCCAATGGAGGTGGCGTCTTTCCTTTCATATTGTGAATAAAGCTTGCTTCCGTAGGTGAAGAGAGCACCATGGGAGATGGAAACAGGAAGAAATATGAGAAAAGAAGAGTAGAAAATAGGAATGAACCCAAGCCCTTCTCCGGGAGTTGCGATAAGGATTGATTTAAAGATCCGGCAGAGAAAGATAGAGAAAGGGAGGACAGCCGAAAAGAAGATCTGGAGAAATACATAGACCTCCATCTTCCTTTCTACCTTTTCAACGGTTTTGCCGAAGAAAAAAGAGCCGATTGCCTCCAGGATGAGCCAATTAGCCAGAATGATGCCAAGGGTGAGTTCATTGCCTGAAAAGGCGATGAGAAGTTCCCTCAGCAGGACGATCTGTGCAATAATCCCGCTCATCCCCATGATGAGAAGGGAGATTTTGAAAGATAGGATTCTCATCAACTCATTCATTACCAGTATCTTCATCCTTTGTAAAGTGGGAAAAGTTGGAGTTATGAAATCCCTTGATCGAAACCCTTGAATCTTAATCTCCCTGAACCCATAATGATTCCATGAAAGTTAGAGAGGTTTTTGCCAAGACCGCTCTCACAAGAACAGCGATCTCTGGTTTCGATTATTGCCTTAACCCCTATGTGGGATGCGGACATGGGTGTCGATACTGTTATGCGAATTTTATGAGGCGATTCACCGGCCATCGAGAACCATGGGGCACCTTTGTGGATGTGAAGGTGAATGCTCCTTCGGTGCTGGAGAGACAATTGCTTCGAGCAAAACCTGGAGTCGTAGCGATTAGTACGGTAACCGACCCCTATCAACCCCTTGAAAGAAGGTATGGGATGACGCGAAAGTGTCTCGAGATCCTTCTCCGTTATCAGTTTCCAGTTAACATTTTAACCCGCTCTTCTCTCTGTCTTCGGGATATTGACCTTTTTAAGCGGTTTGAGCAGATTGAAGTGGGATTGAGCATTACAACCCATGATGAGAGGGTGAAGAAGGTCTTTGAACCCTACTCTCCTCCAATCTCTTCCCGGATCAAGGCATTGGAGACGCTTCGCCAGGAGAATGTGAAGACTTATGCTTTCATAGGGCCGATCCTACCTTTAGATCCAGAACACCTGGTGAAGATGCTGGAAGGGATAGGTGAGGTGCTCATAGACCGGATGAATTACCAGAACAGGGTGAAAGGCCTCTATCATCAATATGGACTGGACACTTTCCTCACAGATGGTTATTTTAATAGTATTGGAATCGATTTAAAAGAACGTTTTGAGAGAAAAGGGGTTTCTGTTTCCATGATTTTTTAATTCTCCTTTGTAAGGAACGCATATATGCCTTCCTTACAGAAATGAGAATGGAAGGACGAGCTTGAATATGACCATCGGACGATTTGGATTGAGAAGAAGACAATATGATTTTCCGCCCTACCGGCCACCGAGCGAGGCCAACAGCCTTCTATTAAGGGTGACGAGAGGATGCCCTTGGAACCGATGTACCTTCTGCTCCATGTATAAAGGAATGAAGTTTGAGCGTCGAGATCTGGAGGAGGTATTAGAAGATATATCCATGGCAAGAGAGCTCTATAGTGAGCGAGTGCGAACGGTCTTTATCGGAGATTCAAACAGCCTGGTGCTCAAGACAGAGGATCTGGTTAAAATCTTAAATGGACTCTATGCTTCCTTTCCCCATATTGAGCGAGTGACCAGTTATGCAAGGGCAAAGACGATTGCCAAAAAGCCCTTGGAGGAGTTGAAGAAGATTTTCGAGGCTGGCTTGAACCGACTTCACGTAGGCCTTGAGACAGGAGATCGAGAGCTCTTAGCAGAGATTGATAAGGGGGCCACTCCAGAGGAGATGATCGAAGCAGGGAGAAAGGCCAAAGAGGCCGGTTTTGAATACTCCTTATATGTGTTGCTCGGCATAGGCGGTGAGGAGAAATGGGAGCAACACGCAAGGGGAACTGCTGAAGTGCTCAATCAGATCGATCCCCACTTCATACGAGTCCGCACATTCATCCCCCAACCCAACTCCCAGCTCTATGAAGCCATGGAGGAAGGTAAATTCCATCCTGCCTCCCCTGAAACGGTTTTGAAAGAGACGAGGCTTCTTCTGAAAGAACTTCAAGTTACTTCCCAATTCCTCAGCGACCACATTTCGAACCTTGTGCCCCTTCACGGAAAACTACCAGAGGACCAAGAGGAGATGATCCGCTTGATTGATGAGGTTCTAAAAGGGCTTCAGGAGGATAGGTTGCTCAGAGAGGAGTTGGAAGCGAGAAGGCACCTGACCTCCCTCTAAATCAAATTCCAATCACCCAATTCCAAGTTCCGAATAGATCCCAATTACCCAAACACAGAACATGGTTATTGGTTATTGTTTGACGATTGGTGCTTTGCGTTTGGAATTTTTATTCAATTTGATCCGCAGGTGGAGCAACTGCTGGAGGAGCATCCGCTGCAGGAGGAACTGGCTGTACTTTTGAACTTTCCGCCGCTGGAGAAAGCAAAGGCGGACATCATCCGATGCACCTTCTTGCTTTTGCATTCAGGGCAAGTGATTTTTTCGGAGGCGTTGAAAACCAGTTTTTCAAACTCGTGATTACATTGATTGCAATGGTATTCATAGATTGGCATCTTTTATCCCTCTCATAATCCATCATAACATCTTTTTCATCTGATCGGCAAGAGATTCTGCTTTCTTAACCAGCTGGAGTTTCCCTTCCTCTCTGAGTTCCATAGCCATCTTCTGGCAAACCTCTCCAATGGGTTTGAGATAGGGCTTTTTGAAACGCTTTTTCACCCGGAGAGACCCCAGGTTTTTCCAGAGGGAGAGAGTCTTTGTGTAGACATTATTATAGTAGGCATTCATGCCGAGGCTGAAGAGTAATAAGAAACGGAGCTCGGGGTGGGGTGGCCCAAGTTTCAGGGCTTTTGAAAAATAGCGTGAAGCCAGATCGTAGTGTCCGCTGCTCAGATAACTGCGTCCTGCCAGATCATAAGCCATCTGCAGGCCCTTTTCAAAGAGGAGGCCGAAGATTGACTTCCCCCTTTGGGGACCATAGGCCCTATTGATGAGGGAGCGATTCTCGAGAAGGAACCGGACCAGATAGGGATTCCGACCATTTTGTTTAAAGAGGTCGACTAACTGTTCCATCGCATCCTGAAACAGGGATCGAATCTCCGATATCCCCGATAACACGCCCTGTCCTGCCCTGGTGATGATACGCTCAAATTGCTGGTAATAATCCCTTTCATAAGCGGTTTTTCCGGCAAGAAGCTTATATTTGAGGTATTTGGGACGATAAAATTCAAGTTGATAGATGTTTTCCCTCAATTTCATGGCTTCGTGAAAGATGGATCCGATCGCCAGATCAAGGAGCCATTCGTTTTTGTATAATGATTCTTTTCCTTTATTCCGAAAGAGGGAATGGGATTGTTCTTTCAGGTTGTAAAGGGGGCTCTGCCCCTTATCATCCACCCAGTTTCCAATATCTGAAAAACGGAGCCGACCTTCCCGATACTTCTTAAAGATCTCCTGAAAAGTAATTTGGGCATGGAGAAGTCCCCGAACCATCTCCAAAATATTTCGGTCTCTCATTTTGCGATTTTTTCTTTCCATTGTCCCTTTCCAAATCTTTTAAAATATAGCAGGTTTCTCTCCCGTTTGGTAGGTCAGGTCAGTTTTTCTTCGGACCATTAAAAATATTGACGGAGAAAAAAAAGGGGATATAATATCATTGAATCCACAAAAGGAGGGAATCATATGGCTATCAGGGTTGGGATTAATGGGTTTGGGCGGATTGGTCGGAATGTCCTTCGAGCAGGTCTGAACCGGAAAGACCTGGAATTCGTGGCTGTGAATGATCTCACCGATGCGAAGACACTGGCCCATCTCTTAAAGTACGATTCAGTTCACGGGAAATTCGGGGCAAGCGTGGATGTGAAGAAAGATGCCATCGTGCTCGATGGGAAGGAGATTAAAGTGTTTGCCCTGAAAGATCCCGGCCAGCTTCCCTGGAAGGATCTGGAAGTGGATGTGGTTCTGGAGAGCACAGGAAGGTTTACTGATCGAGAAGGAGGCTTAAAACATATGGCTGCCGGTGCCAAGAAGGTGATTATCTCCGCTCCGGCAAAGGATCCGGATGCATCCATTGTGCTGGGGGTCAATGAGAAGGACTACGATTCATCTAAACATCACATCATCTCCATGGGCTCCTGCACGACGAACTGCCTTGCCCCAATCGCCAAGATTCTGGTTGACGAGTTCGGGGTGGAATACGGTTTGATGACAACCATCCATGCCTATACGAATGATCAGGTGATCCTCGATTTTCCACACCGAGACCTTCGCCGGGCAAGAGCTGCTGGATTGTCAATGATTCCTACGACGACCGGCGCAGCCACTGCCCTTTCCCTGGTCATTCCGGAGTTAAAGGGAAAGATGGATGGGATGGCGATTCGGGTGCCAACCCCCAATGTCTCAGTGGTCGATTTGGCAGTGGGATTGAAGAAGGAGACGACAACCGAAGCCTTGAATCATATTCTAAAGTCCTATGCGGAGGGGAAGCTAAAAGGGATTCTGAGTTTCTCTGACGAACCCTTGGTTTCGATCGATTTCAATGGCAATCCCCATTCATCCATCGTGGACGGTCCCTCGACCAAAGTCATCGGTGGAAAATTTGCAAAGATTCTTTCCTGGTATGATAACGAATGGGGTTTCTCCAACCGAATGGTGGAGCTGTTTTTATTTCTGTTTGGTCAGAAGTAAGACAGATTCATCAAACGACATTCGCTTTGACTTTAAACCCATGATTAAAAGTGGAGTATCGCCATGACTATCCGAAGAGTAGATCAAGTAGAGCTAAGAGGAAAGAGGGTCTTCATCCGGGTCGATTTTAATGTCCCTCTCAATGAAAAGAGAGAGGTTATGGATGATACCCGGATCGTATCCTCCCTTCCTACGATCCGGTTCGCATCTGAGGCTGGAGGGAAGGTGATCCTCGCTTCGCATCTTGGAAGGCCCAAGGGGAAGCCCGACCCAAAGTTTAGCTTGGCACCCGTGGCTATAAGACTATCGAAATTACTGGGCAGGGAAGTATCCCTTGCTCCGGATTGTATTGGAAAGGAGGTAGAGGCACAGGTCGAAAGGATGAAGGAGGGTGAAGTCCTGCTTCTGGAGAATCTCCGGTTCCATCCTGAGGAAGAGAAGAATGATGAGGTTTTTTCAAAGGCATTGGCTTCCCTATGCGATGTCTATATCAACGATGCCTTTGGTACCGCACATCGAGCCCATGCCTCTACCGAAGGCATGACGCGGTATCTCAAGACCGTAGCCTGTGGCTTTTTAATGATGAAGGAGATCGAGAGCCTTGAGAAGGCCATCCTCAACCCACAAAAACCCTATGTGGCCATCTTGGGGGGTGCGAAAGTCTCCGACAAGATCGGAGTGATCCAAAACCTGATGGATAAGGTGTCAACGATTCTCATTGGCGGAGGGATGGCTTATACCTTCCTAAAGGCAGTAGGTTATCAGGTTGGAAAATCTCTGGTGGAAGAGGATCAAATTGGGTTTTCTAAGAATCTTTTGGACGAAGCAAAGGGGAAGGTAACATTTCTACTTCCTTCCGATCATGTGGCTGCTGAGAGAATGGATATTGAGGCGAAGAGAGAGGTCGTCAGCAACGATAGGATCCCTCAGGATTGGGTCTGCCTCGATATCGGTCCCGAAACGATCAGGGCTTTTTCAGAGAAGATCGAGTCTGCCCAAACGATCTTCTGGAACGGTCCCATGGGTGTGTTTGAGATGGAACCTTTTAGCCATGGAACCTTTGAGATTGCGAGAGCCATTGCGAGATCTTCTGCCTTCAGCATCATTGGAGGAGGGGATTCTGTGGCGGCTGTCAATCAGGCAGGGGTTGCAGATAAGATTGGCCATATTTCAACTGGTGGCGGAGCCTCCCTTGAATGGATTGAAGGAAAGAGGTTGCCCGGAATCGAAGCATTGAGAAAGGATGGATGATGAGACGACTACCCTTTATCGCAGGCAACTGGAAGATGAATAAAACGGTTGAGGAGGCTCTTCTTCTTACCCGGGAATTAAAAGAGGCTCTGAATGAGGTTAAGGATGTGGAGGTGGCCATCGCTCCTCCTTTTACGGCACTTTATCCTGTTTTTCAAGAATTGAAAGGATCATCCATCCGATTGGCCTGCCAGAATCTCTTCTGGGAAGAGAAGGGAGCCTACACAGGTGAGGTCTCTCCATTGATGCTTAAGGAGGTAGGCTGCCGATATGTGATCATTGGCCATTCTGAAAGAAGGCAATATTTCGGAGAAACAGACGAGACGGTCAATCGAAGAATCAAAGCGGCACTCAAGGTTGGGCTAAAGGTGATCTTCTGTATAGGCGAGACTTTATCCGAAAGAGAGAATGGGGAGACGTTCTCTGTGATTGAACGTCAGGTGAAGGGAGGACTTCAAGGTCTTGGGGAGAAGGAGATCGAAGACCTTGTGATTGCCTATGAGCCGGTATGGGCGATCGGAACCGGAAAAACGGCCACTCCCCAGCAGGCCCAGGAGGTCCATCGTTTTATCCGCGCCCAGTTAAGACAGCTTTTTTCGGATGGCCTTGCAGAGGATGTCCGAGTACAGTATGGTGGAAGCGTCACACCCGAAAATATCAAAGGGTTGATGGCCCAGGAAGATATTGACGGAGCTCTGGTCGGTGGGGCAAGCTTAAAAGCAGAATCCTTTTCAAGGATTGTCAGATTTAGAGAAATGTGATATATATTATTGCAAAAATACCGAATCACGAGGAGATTAAAACTCAAAACACGAAGTTCTAAATCCTAAAAAATATCGAAATCGAAAAGTTGATGCTGTTTTTAGTTTATGGTTTGATGTCTTGATTTAGAGTTTAGGATTTTGAATTTAGTGTTGAACTAATTCGTTTCGGAGGATTTAAGAGGGGATTGAATCAATGACGATTATCATTATTTTGCATATTGTAGTCTGTTTCGCTCTTATTATCATTGTCCTTCTGCAGGCAGGGAAGGGTGCCGAGATAGGGGCGGCTTTTGGCGGAGCAAGCCAAACCATCTTTGGGAGTGCTGGCGCAATGGGATTTCTTAGCAAACTGACTACTGTGGCCGCCGTTGTCTTTATGATTACGTCGCTTCTCTTGACCTACAGTTCGACGCGGCGGGCCTCAACAGTGATCAAAGAAAGACCCGCCCAGACAGCTCCAGCAGAATCGCAAAAGGCTCCGGTTCAACCTCAGACGCCAATGCCTGAGCCAAAGAGGTAATTCGTTGGAAGGTTTCCAACTTTCTAACCTTAACCAATCCGATGCCGAAGTGGTGGAATTGGTAGACACGCCATCTTGAGGGGGTGGTGGGCGATCCCCGTGGGGGTTCAAATCCCCCCTTCGGCACCAT
>CAKZKY010000281.1 GCA_937124575.1 uncultured Pseudomonadota bacterium
TAGGGCCGATAGATGGCTTTGCGGTCGACCAGAGCTTCATCAAATTGACTCTTAATATGTACGGGGCAGGATTCAGGGCATTCCCCACATCCTGTGCATTTGGAGGGATCGACGAAACGAGGTTTTTTTCTCACCGTTACCTCGAAGTTTCCAGGCTCTCCCTTAACCTCCATGACCTCTGAGTAGGTGAGGGGGAGGATGTTGAGGTGGCGGCCCGCCTCGACCAGTTTAGGCGAGAGGATACACATGGAGCAATCGTTGGTCGGGAAAGTCTTATCAAGCTGGGCCATCACCCCTCCAATGGCTGGAGAAGATTCCACGAGATAGACATAGTAGCCCGATTCGGCAAGGTCGAGAGATGCTTGAATTCCTGCAATCCCGCCTCCGACAACCATTACAGCACCAACCTTTTCTCTCATCGTATCCCTTTCAGTCAATTTCTTATTCTCCATTTAGCGCAGTATTTAAAATTCCAATAACGCATAACGCCTCCCTACTCCCTCTTAAATAAGAGGGGGTACTTATTTTTAGGACATTGGTTATTGGTGTTTGGAATTTGGTGATTCGCATATTATATCAATCCTTTTCCGCTCAATACTTTGAGGGGATTGGTGATGTGGTGATGAAGCCACTTTTTGACATCTTTGTGGCCCAGAGCCAGCCCCATTAACTCTGAGAAGTAAAGAATGGGGATTTCGAAATGGTCTCCCACTTCTTTTCCCAATTCGTCCTGACGCGTATCGAGATTGGCGTGGCACATGGGACAGCCGGTGACCAGGCAGTCCGCCTCTGCCTCTTTTGCCATAGCAAGAATCTTTCCACTTAACCTTCTGACGATGTCCGTTCGGGTCATCACAAGGCTTGCTCCACAGCAGTCCGCCTTATAGGACCAAGGGATGGGTTCGGCGCCCAACGTGTCCATCAATCGGTCCATATGATCGGGATCCTCATATCGCTTGATTCCGGTCAATTGGGGAGGACGTACTGTCAGGCAACCATAGTAACAGACGACCTTAAGGCCTTTGAGAGGTTTCATCCGTTTCTTCTTCACCTGTTCGAGAATGGGTTTGTCGCAAAAGAAGTCGAGAGAGTATCGAATAGGAACATTTCCCTGATAGTCAAAACGGACTTTTCTGGAATGTTCCTTCACCTCTTTTTCAGCGACCTTGAAACGGCTGTAGCAGGCCACGCAAGGAACGAGCAACTCCCGAGGGGTCTTCTCTGCGATGGCAAGGTTGCGGGTGGCGAGATCGATTGCCAATTCTTCGTCCGTGCAGTGAGCAGAGCTGGCTCCGCAACAGGTCCAGTCCTCCAACTCCCGGAGATGGATGTCGAGAATTTCTGATACACCTCGAATGGATTCGTCGTATTCTTTTGCGGTCCCATGGAGAGAACAGCCAGGATAGTAAGAAACTTCGGTCATCTTTTATCTCCTTCATTCATGATGAAAATTCCAATTGTCAAATTTCCCGAATGATAACGCTCCCCAACCCCCTCTTAACTTAAGAGAGAGGGGGAGTTGGTATTTGGGATTTGATGCTTTACTGACTCTTCCCTTTATCAAACGAGCTGAAGATCTCCTTGATTTCTTTTCCCCCTCCGAACTTGGAGGGTAAGAGTTTGATCTTTCCTTTACGGTACATCTTCCATCCGAGGGCGGCATCCTTAAAGAAGTCCTTTGTCTTTGTTTTAAACTGGAGGATGAGACTCAGTTCGTGAATGCGACCCTTCGATTTGATCGTATCGAGGAAGACCGAATGGAAGAGAGGCACCTCTTTCTCACCCGGCTTGATGCTGGACCGAATGGCAATCTCTCTTAAGGTGTCCATGATTTTGGCAATGTCAATATTATTGGGGCATCGGACACTGCACGCATAGCAGGAGGCGCAGATCCAGATTGTTTTTGAGCCAAGGACTTTTTCCCTGTGGTCGTATTGAATGTGACGAAGCACTTGGTTGGGAAGGATGTCCATGGCATAGGCGACTGGACAACCCGCTGAACACTTCTGGCACTGATAGCAGGCTTGTGGTTTTTCGCCACTGGCTTGGGATACTTCTACAAGAAAAGAGTTTGTGCTCATCATCAGCCTCACCTCATTAATTGGGGTTCTCCCTCCAGGATGGTTTGAATCTGGGGTTGAACCGGTATTTCGATCGTAAAGGTTGTACCCTGATTGACCTTGCTCTTCACGCTGATTTTTCCGCCATGTTCCTCAATGATTCCAAAAGAGGTCGCCAGCCCCAATCCGGTTCCCTTTCCCACATCCTTTGTGGTGAAGAAGGGGTCGAAGATGCGGGAGAGATTCTCTTCGGGGATGCCCTCACCGGTATCTGTAAATTCGATCCAGACCATCTTTCTATCTGGAGAGAGAGAGGTCCGAATGGTTAAGGTTCCACTCCCATGCATCGCCTCTGCTGCATTGACGATGATATTCATAAAGACCTGTTTCAACTGGCCAGCGTTTCCATGGACAAAGGGAAGGAAAGGGTCGAACTCTTTGACGATTCGGATATTATGAAAAAGGGCCTGATTAACCAGAAAGAAAAGGCCGTCATTGATGGCTCGGTTGATATCGGTGGGTTCCTTTTTGGGCTCGGTCTGTCTGGCAAATTCGAGCAGGCTCTTCACAATATCTTTGCATCGCCCTGCTTCTTGGACGATTCGGGCCAAATCGTTCCGTTTTGGATCATCTTCGGGGAGATCTTCCATCATCAGGCTGGCGTAAATGAGGATTCCACCCAAGGGGTTGTTAATCTCATGGGCAATGCCTGCTGCCAGTTTGCCCAAAGAGGCCATCTTCTCTGAACTGACAAGCTGAAGGTGGGTCTCTTGAAGCTTCTTCTCCATCAATAACCGGGGCCTTAAATCGGTAAAAATGCCGACGCTGGCGATCTCCTGACCTGCGGCGTTGTAAATGAGAGAAGCCGAGAGTTGTATGGGGATCTCCTGTCCATACTTGTCGACCACATTGAATTGACAGGGGAGGAGTTTGCCAACGCCTCCGTATTCCGGGCTTCGGAGCCGTTTCATGATTTCCTTGGCAATCCCTGGTGGGTAGATTTGCGTAATATGGACCTTTCCGATGACCTCCTCGGCTTTATATCCGCTCAGGGCCTCAGCCCCTTTATTGAAGATGAAAATGTTTCCTTTCATGTCGGCGGCAATGATCCCGTCAACAGAACTCTCGATCAGATTCATGAAGAATTCATTGGCTTCGCGGAGTTCGTCTTCGATCCGCTTTCGCTCCGTGATATCGAGGTTGATCCCTTCGTAACCGATAATTTCTCCACTCTCATTCCGGATAGGATGGCCGGTTATCAGAACTGCAATCTTTTCCCCATTCTTCTTCTTAAATTCCACCTCCATGTCTTTGACAAAGCCGTTCCTATCGATTCTCTCCATGAAGATTTCCCGGTCCTTCGGGTTGGTATAGAGATCCTTGGCGATATCGATTTCGAGAAACTCTTCTTTGTTGGTATAGCCTAACATGTCGAGAAGGGCTTGATTGCAATCGAGAAACCTCCCCCCTTTCGAACTGATGAAGAGGCCGTGTCTCACCCTTTCAAAAAGCCTCCGAAGCCTTTCTTCTGAGTCCTTTAAATCCCTCTCAAATTTTTTTCGGTCCGTAATATCTTTGAGATAGGCGTATCCTTTACGAACGCCACGAGATGTTCCAGCCAGAGCAATACAGATTTCAGCATCCTTAATCTCCCCAGTGGCGGTAATCACGTGAGCTTCCGTGCAAGTCTTCTCCCCATACCATTCGGGATGGATGAAGATATCTTCAATAAAGGATTGATGGGGTTTGTCCAGTAGCGAGAGGATGCTCATCTTCAGTAGTTGTTCGCTTGAATAACCAGTGATCTCGGAGGCCATTCGATTGGCATATTCGATCCGATGATGTTCGTTAAATACCAGAATTCCATCATTTCCCAGTTCGGCGATGGCATGGAACATCCCAGACTCGACTTTTCTGTCCACAAGGGTGAGCCGACCCGATGACTTCCTTTTTTTCTGAGAGGTAGATAATTTCTTAGCCATCATCTCTCTTTTTTACTTCGCTGGAAACGAACAGTTTTGATGTATGGCGATCCTATCGGTCAAAAGCATTCGATCTTTATTAAAAGCAAGGTCAAAACCCTGCCATTCTCATGCGTTTTACAACCCCACCTGATCGAGAAGGGCAGGGATCAAATTCTCCCAGCCGATGGGAATGATCTGAATGCCCTGGCAGAGAGGCTTCACGGCCCTTATGAGGTCTCCGGCAATTTCGATACTGGCCTTCTGTTTGTCGGAGGCTTTCATCAATCGATCAATCATGGTATCTGGGATAAAAGCCCCTTCCACATGTTTATTGATGTAGCGGGCCATTCCCACCGATTTCAGAAGAGTGATGCCGACAATGATGGGCACCTTGAAATGGGCCACCTTTCTCACAAAATTTTCCAAGAGATCCGGTTCATAAATGGAGCTGGTGAAGAAGAAGTTCGCTCCCTGACGTATCTTCTTCTCCATATCCATCACTTCCAGGTCAAGAACATGGCCTTTGGCGGCGGCATTGACCTGGGTTCCGACAAAGAATTGGGGTTTGCCTTTGAGGTCATTGCCCATCAGGTCGTAGCCCTCTTGAAGACGTTTGGCCGCTCCGAGCAAACCCATCACATCGAGATCGAAGACAGGCTGAGCTTCAAAATGGTCTCCAATGGAGGGGTGATCCCCCTGAAGCAGTAGAAGATTTTTCAGACCCAGGGCCGCTGCATTGAGAAGTTCGGATTGAAGGGCCAACCGATTTCGGTTGCTGCAAGAGAGGTTATAGATGACCTCAACCCCTTTCTCCTTCAAGAGGGCACAAGCCGAAAGGGAGCCAAGCCTCATGATGGCGTTCTGAAGGTCAGGGACATTGACGGCATCGAGGCGGCCTTTCCATTTATCTGCATATTCGAAGAGTTCGGAGAGATCGGTTCCTTTTGGGGGCTGGAGTTCAGCCGTGACCACGAATTTTCCTGAATCCAGTTTTTCTTTGAATAACATGGCTTTTCTCCTCTCGCGTCATCTGATGTTGAAAAAATCTCGTCTTCTCTCCATTCACCATCCGATGAAAACCTATCCATCCGGACGAACGCTCATCTTAAAGGAGAAGGAGTGAAAATTCGCCAAATTATATAATTTAGAGAAAAAAAGTCAATGGATTTTTTGTTTCCTCCTTTAACGAATTCCCTCCAAAGAGGACAAACGGTCTTTGATCTCATCGGACATATCGTTTCTGATAATCTTCGTGGACCATCGACCCCCGGGTTTGGTTTCGCCACTCTCGGGCCGGCTTGATCTTCAGAATGTTCTCCAGACGGTTCTGCTCCTTCAAGCGTTTAAAGATTTCGTACCAGGCGCATGGGGTGTCTTTACTTACTTCACACTTTCCCTCTCGAGATGTGCCGCCGCAAGGGCCATTAAAAAGGTTTTTTGCACATCTCGTGATTGGGCAGATTCCTGCAGTTTCAGCGAGGACACATTCCCTGCAGGTTCGGCAATTTTCTTCAAACCAGCCGAGATCCCGATCGATCCCGACAAAGATCGTATTCAGGGCAGGGAAGACGGGTTTGGAAGGGTATCGGTCAGCCATAAACTGGACCCCTGCACCACAGGCCATCGAAAGGATCGCATCGTAATCCCTTAGCAGGTCATCCAATTCCGAATAGAAATCTCCATTGCATTGACGTTCAATCGTAAAGCCATCCAGCCGAAGCGCGATGTTTTCCTGCCTCAGTGAATTTTCAAGGTCTTCATTTAATCGGCCGACCTCTTTCTGCCCACCAGTAAAGCAGATAGAGGTACAACCACCACATCCCACATTCAAGACTTTTTTGTAGGTTTTGATCATCTCTTTGATCTCTTCCAAAGGTTTTCGCTCAGCGACAATCATTGTTATCCTCCAATCTGTTCAACGTTTGCCCATTAGAAGTGATGTCGTTCTCGGCTTCGAGTGGTATTCCCTGTCATATCTAACGGGGGTAGATGCTCACTTTCGCACATGGCAGCCGCCACAATACCGGGGCGGGATCCTCTTCTGATCTTTTACGGGTTTCTTATGACATCCAATGCATTGGCTGTGATAGGCCGTTACCAGATTAAAACGGGATTTTGGGCCGTGGCAGGCCGAGCACTGAATCTCCTTATTTCCTTCAATTAGCTTGCTCTCATCCAAGACATTTTCGCCCTTCTGATAGAGATGGTGGCAATCCTTGCAGGCGAGCCCCTTTTCAACATGATGGTTATGGGGAAAGTTGACCGGTGGCCGTTTCTTTCCTCGACCTCCAGAGGAATCGAGAAGCATCTTGTCTGATTGGGCGATTGAGGGAGGGATCGCGATTAGGACAAAAGCTATGATGTTGAACAGTAACAAAAAGCCAAACCTTTTCATATCCAATTCTCCTATAGGCGGTGGTTCGTCATTACAACCAGCTCTCCGAAGAGGCTTCATTTCGTTGGGGATAGATCTCTTGGGACCGGAGGATGGTCCGGGCAAAGGCGATCATGCTCGGAACATGGATGCCGATCGGACAGTAACAACGACCGCAGAGCACACAGTTCCTCCATACGATCCCCTTCATCTCGTTTAAAGAGTTCCAGTCTAACTTTCCCCTCTTTTTATAAAGTTTTCCCAGCGAGTTGATGACTTTATAAGAGGGCATGTACTTCGGGTCCTTCTTATGTTTCATGTAGAGAAAGCAGCTTTCCGCACAGAGGCTACAGTGGGCGCAAAAGGAAAGGAACCGTTTCATCTTTCCTTTTCGGCGGTTCAGCAATGTTTGTATCTTTTTCGTATCCACGGTTTTCTTTTCCTGATCTGTGTTGACCTTATCCATATGGTGTCTCCTTCTTTCCCCATTCATTTTTCAGCGGGATTTACCAAGATCTCGACCCTCGCAAAAAACTATATTCTCCACCGAGGAAGAACCGGTAAAGGAAGAAAAAGAGCATGTGTCCTAACTTGGTGAAGGGGATGGTGATGAGCATGAGATTGCCTGACAGGATGTGGAGCATCATCACAGTGTCGTAGTCGAACCACTGGCGATAAGCGAAAAATCCTGTCAGAAAAGGAGTGATGGCGATGAGCAGAACGATATAATCGTAGATCGTTGTAATCGCCCTAACTCGAGCGAGAAAGAGGCGCCGGCAGAAAAAATAGATTCCGCAAAGCAGAACGATCAGCGTCAATCCATCGGAAAGCGTTTCGGGAAGGCTGAATAAGCTCCATCCCCAGGATTGTTTCAAAAGAATATTGTGGCCCAGAAGAAAGAGGGGAGTGAGGATCAAGAAGACATGGAAAACCGAGGTGACGATGGTTAGGACGGGGTCTGTTTTCCAGAGGGTTCCGTTGAGCGAGGCCAAGCACTCAGCGATCCATGTTTTTACCGTTTTCTTTTCGGGTTTGCTCTCCAGGGGAAGGGGTGGCCGACCCCACTCCTTCTTTCGGGTCAAACGGAAGAACTGAAAGAGCTGATAGAGAAGTCCCAGGACAAAGACGAGGAAGGCAATCGTGATCAACGGTCCTTGAACAAAATCATACATGAGTTTCTCCTTCTCTCAATAGATATTGGTTCGTTCGGTTTATATTACGGGGTTTACCGGTTGAAGTTAAACAATGCCTTTTAAACCTGTGGCCTTGGCAGCAGTTTGGCACGCTCTGCGATCTCCGGCACTCTGTGCTCCCACTCGATGGCCATGAGATGAACGCCATGAACCCCTTTCATCTCCTTAAGCTCCTCAATCTGTTCGACACAGAATTTGATTCCTTCTTCAGCAGGCTTTTTGGCCTGAACAATCCGGTCAATCACTCCGTCTGGGATAATAATGCCGGAGACGTTCTTCGCCATATATCGGGCCATACCTCCAGATTTAAGAGGGGTGATCCCTGCCAGGATGTGAACCTTTTCGGTCAAACCCATATCGTTAGCCTGTTTGATCCACTCTCGAAACATCTTCATGTCATAGATGCACTGAGTCTGAATAAAATCGGCTCCTGCCTCAATCTTTTTGGCCAAGCGATGAACCCGCCACTCAAACGGTTCTGCAAATGGATTTTCAGCGGCACCGATGAACATCTGAGGGGCGACATCAATCTCATCTCCGTTGAGAAATTTCTTCTCGTCCCGCATCTTTTTAACAAGCCCGATGAGTTGGATAGAATCGATATCGAAGACGCCCTTGGTCAAGGGATGGTTTCCGAACTGCTGATGGTCGCCCGAGAGGCAGAGCATATTCCGGATGCCATGGGCATAGGCACCCAGGATATCGCTCTGGATGGCGATGCGGTTTCGATCGCGACAGACCATCTGATAATTGGGCTCCAAACCCTCCTGAATGGCAATCAGGCCAGCAGCCCAGCTCGACATACGAACGACAGCAGTCTGGTTATCAGTGATATTAACCGCATCAACAATACCTTTCAGATAGCTTGCCTTTTTCCTGACGTGGTCTGCATTGGCTCCTTGAGGTGGGCCAAGTTCTCCGGTGAAAGCAAAATGACCGGCCTCCAAAATTCTTTCAAGACGGCTTCCTGATTTCATAGACATTCCCTTTCTTCATGAGCATGGTTTCTTTAAGCTCTTTGATAAAGATTTCACAAGTCTTTATATAACATGACATATTTCGGGAAGTGACTTTTCGGGTGATGAATGACGGATGTAATGGATCATATGGTTAATTGTGGCAATGGCTAAAACCGCCAGATCATCTCCCTTAAGTTCCCTTACTTTATCTCCGGAGAAGAGAACCTGCATGGACGCAGAAAATTCTTCATCTTTATGGTGATAGAGAAAATATCCTTCCACTCCTGGATAGAACTCTTTTTTAACCATCCAGTCACAACGGATGGGTGGAGGCTCGATTTTCTCCCCTCCAATATATTGTCCCATCTTCTCCACATCATCAAGGTATTCAAAGGCTTCTGCTCTTCTCGCCACCTCCTTTTTCAGATAGACGTCATGAACAACCACTCCCTCGATCTCCTTCAGAGTTAAGAACTCCTTATCCATGGTCTATGCCTCCTGTCTCTTTCATATAGAGGGCGCCTGTAGGACAGACCTTCACGCAGTCGAGGCAGGCTTCGCATACGATCGAAGCGAGTGGAAGGTGATCAAACGTGGTGACCATCATCTCAAATCCCCGGTGTGCGAAATCGAGAAAGGATTTTCCAAGGCTCTGACAAGTGAAGACGCATTTCCCACACTTCACACACTTTCTCGGGTCGTAGGTGAAGAGGGGATGGGAATCGTCAATTGGAAGGTCGCGGGCTAGGCTCCTCAGAGATTTAGGCCGTAGAGGAACCTTTAGGGAGGAGGCAAGTTTGATCAGATTGCAGTCATTTTTCTTTGCACAATTTTTGCAATCAATATGATGATCGCTCATGATGAGCTCGAATGCCACTCGCCTCATCCTTTCGACTTTTTCCGTATGGGTGTAGACTTTCATCTGCTCCCGGACGGGTTCAGAACATGCTGTAACCATCTCCCTTTGGCCTCCGACTTCAACCTCTACAAGGCAGAGGCGGCATCCGCCAAAGGGAGGTTCCACCCCCTGAATGGCGCAGAGATGGGGAATGTCAATCCCAGAACGGAGTGCTGCCCAGAGGATCTTCTCTCCTGGTTCAGCTTTGATCTCCTGACCATCAATGGTAAAGGAAGGCATAAGGTTTCCTTAAATTACCAATGACCAAATTCCAATCATCAGATAAATTCCAAATTCCAATAACCAAATAAGAACCTGTTTGGGAGATTGATAATTGGTTATGATTTGATGTTTGGAATTTGGTGTTTGGTTATTTTCATATGGCCTAATGCGTTTGCATCGTTTGATCTTGAACAACAATGATCTTCGGTGACACTTTCATGACCGCCCCGTATTCCTTCGGACAAACCTCCAAACAGATTCCACATTTCAGGCATTTCGTCTGATCGATGACTTTAATATTTTTCTGGTCCGGATGGATGGCTTCTGCTGGGCATTTGAGAACACAGTGTTCACAGCTTCTCTGACATTTATCATAGACGATCAGATAGGAGATGAGGTTGCGGCAGACCAGAGCTGGACATCGCTTTTCAACAACGTGGGCGATATATTCCTCTTTAAAATACCTGAGTGTGGTGAGAATGGGATTTGGGGCGGTCTGGCCCAATCCGCATAAGGAGCCTTCAATAATCGCCTCGGACAGATCTTTGAGCAGGCGAAGATGTTCGAGCGTTCCCTCTCCCTTGGTGATCTCCTCAAGCAGGACGAGTAGATGTTTGGTGCCGATCCTGCAGAAGGTACACTTTCCACAACTCTCGTTCTGGGTAAACGCAAGGAAGTATTTGGCAATATCGACCATACAGGTCTCTTCGTCTACGGCAATCAATCCGCCAGAGCCCATCATCGAACCTAAGAATTTGAGGGAGTCAAAATCAACGGGTGTATCGATGTACTGGGCTGGGATGCACCCACCTGAAGGTCCACCGACTTGAATGGCCTTCAGTTTCTTCTCCTCCTTGATTCCCCCTCCAATCTGATAGATGACCTCTTTGAGGGTCGTTCCCATCCGCACCTCGGCAAGGCCCGATTCTTTAATTTTGCCGGCCAGTGCAAAGACGGTTGTTCCCTTCGAACGTAGGGTCCCTATCTTTGAAAACCACTCCGATCCTTTTGAGAGAATGGGAGGGATGCAGGAAAATGTCTTCACATTATTTAAGAGGGTTGGTTTTCGAAAGAGGCCTTTTATAGCGGAATGGGGGGGTCTAACCCTTGGCATGGGTCTTTTGCCTTCGATCGAGTACATCAGGGCAGTTGACTCCCCACATACGAAAGCACCTGCTCCTGGAAAGACTTTGATATCGAACTCAACCCCTCTTCCGAGAATATCTTTGCCCAACAATTGATATTCCCTTGACTGATTTAAAGCATGGTTGACCCGTTGAATAGCAAGAGGATATTCCGATCGGATATAGATGTAACCCTGATGGGCATCGAGGGCATACCCTGCGATGGCCATGCCCTCGATCACTTGATGGGGTGAACTTTCCAGGATCACCCTGTCCATAAAGGCTCCTGGATCACCCTCGTCTCCGTTGCAGATCACATACTTCGGAAATTCTTCAGCCCTGAAACATTCCGCCCATTTCATCCCTGCCGGAAAACCAGCTCCTCCCAAGCCCCGGAGCCCAGATCGCTTCACCTCTTCGATGATCTTCTCCTTTGGCAGGGTCAGGGCTTTGTCCAGGGCTTCGTAGCCGCCAAGGGCGATGTAATCCCTGATTTCCTCAGGATCAATATAACCCGCATAACGGAGGATGATTCTTTCCTCCTTTTCGAATTTTTCGAGTTCTGGGATATAAGGAATACCTCCCTCTCTCATTTCAAGGGTTCCAATGGCAAGCTCGAAACAGGGGTCATCTTCGATCAGGTAGTTATAAACGATTCGGGAAGCATCTTCTGGAGTGAGATTCTTGTAACAGATGGTGGGGTTACCCTGCTTCATGATATAGGCAAGAGGCTCAGCGTAACAGATTCCCAAACATCCGACCTCAATGATTTCAGCTCGGAGGTTATGCTTTTGTAACTCTTTCTTAAAAGCCTCAACCACCCGAAGGGCACCCACCGATATTCCACAGGTGGCACTCCCGATGAAGATCTTGGTTGTCCCATCGTTCAGTTTCTCATGGTAGAATTGATTGGCGTGTTCTCTGATCTGTTGATAGGTCATTTTGTTTAGAAAATCGCGTTTAGCGGTTAGGGCCACGAAGCCCGTATCGTTAATAAAAGGCTACGTTTTTCGTCTTCAAATTCTTATTTCATAACCGTTACCGAATGACGAAACGGGCATCGTTACCGTAACCTTAACCGAGTTCTAACTGCTTTTGTCCTTATCTCGAAGGTTAATGATGACCTCCTCAACCTTTCCGGGGGTCATTTTGGGATAGATCTCACCATTGATTTTGACCACCGGCGCAACATTACAGCAGCCAAAACAGGCTGTGGCATCGAGGCTGAAATTTCGGTCTTCCGTGGTATCTCCTTTGGCAATCTGGAGTTCTCTTGAGAAGGCGTCCAGAATCAGATTCCCACCCTGGAGGTGGCAGGCCGTTCCCAAGCAGACATTGACAGGGTGGCGGCCAAGTGGTTTTCTTCTGAATTGATTGTAGAAGGTGACAATACTAAAGATTTCAGAAGGAGGGAGATGGAAAAAGTGGGCTACATCCTCCATCGTCTCTCTTGAAAGATAGCCCACTTTCTCTTGAATCTCTTGTAACACGGGGAGTAAATTTTCTCTCTCCGGATGGGACCTCCTCAGGATTTCCTCTATTTGCTTTGACTCTTCCATTTTTCAATCATTTGTGGAAGATAGGCGGGGAGATCGCTTGCCTCACGAGGTCCGACAATGACTTCCCAGCCTGGTAGTTCCTCTTCGAGTTCTCCTTTGATTCTTGCAGCAAATCCAGGGATGATTACCCTCTTGTTCTTAACCTTATCTCCAATTCCAATCTTTTTGAGAAATGGTCCGGCTGTATCACCGCTGAACTTTCCCGTTGACCAGGCCGCCAGGACACAGAGCCCTTCCGTATCTTTGACGCAGAGATAGGCAGGGACTTTACTGTTTTCGATTTCGCTGGCTACGGCAAAATAGGTCAGTGCGAAGTTGGTCGTTAAGAGAACGGGAGATTCTGGAGAGACTGCTCCGATCTCATATATCTTCTGCTCCACAGCAAGAGGAACTCTCGGATCGGTAAAGATATTCTGCCTGAGCACAAGAAGCGGATAGAGGCTCTCTTTCTCGAAGTCTGACAGAACGACGATCCCAGCATACTTGATCACGCCAGCTGATGCCAGCAGCGCTTCTTCCATTTTGTTGTCTGTAAGCATACAGGGAAATGAAAGGATGGGATAGCCCAGCGGACGGAATGTCTTCTTGAGAGCAGCCCTTCGGATAATGGTATAATCCCTGACCATCTCCATTAACGATTTGGGAGAGGGATCGAGGGCGATGTCCTGGATGCCTTCTTCTTTAAGCCGTTGGGTAATAGGGACGATCTCTTCGATGGTGCTGGCTTTTACACCGATGGGGGCGGGTTTTGCCTTTAATTTCGGCAGGGCAGCATCGAGATTCTCTTTTGTAATTGGATAGAGCAGGGGGTTTTTGTCCGCAATCAGATCCCTCGCTTTAAACAGAAGCTCCAGATCCTCACAAACTAAAACAATGGGATATCCCTCTGCAGCGACTCGCTTCACCAGGTTTAGATACTTGTCAGCGTTTCCTCCAAACTTCAGGGCGAAAAGATTAGCCCGCAATTTCTGGCCTACCCGGTCAAACTGGAATTTTTTAAGTTTATCAATCTTTGCAGATATGGTTCCGTCATCCTCTTTGTCGCTGATGAGGATGGCAATCCCCGAGGGTCTGTAAAATGTCTTCTCGTGACGGTAGATGACCTCTTCCTCGCCCATACTGAAAGCATTCTCCCCTGTTCCGATGGTAACCAATCGGATCGGAGGGGCCAATCCCTCTTCCAGTTCGGCCTTCACTTCAGCAGGAAGGTACGGGCATTTCTGAACGGATACAGCACCCGATGCCAGTTTCATGGCGAAGGCGAAGCAGGTCGGAAAACCGCACTCCTTACAATTCTTTTTGCCACCATCTGGTAATTTTTTCTGTATATCCGATGCCTTAAGTGCCATGATCTCCTCCTTTTATGATTAACCTGTTACCCATGGGTGTCCTACCCGATTCAGATATTCTGTTAATTCATCCACATTTTTGACATCCTCTTCCGTGGCGATCTTGTCATATAAGCCAGCCTCTTCGAGCACATCTTTCACCTGTTCCTTGACCGATTTTGGCAACCAAACAATCCTCTTTAACCCTCCATCAGTCTTGAGGAATTTCTTCGACTTCATATAGGAGATGGCCATGCCCAGCATTCCCTCGTTCTGCCTGCCACCCGAAGCTTCTCCGGCAATACCTGAAAACTTCTGGCCGTTGACAGTTTCACCAAGGAAATCCCTATGGACGATGCCGAAGGCATCCACCTCGGGAATATAGAAGCAGATGGCCTGAAAACATCCGCAGGAGGTATGGGGATTTTCCAGTGCGCTATGTAGACAGAAGACGCTGTTTGAACCAAGCGATTTTTCTGCAACGATCTCATTCACGCCTGAATAGATGAATTTATCTGGATCGATAAGATCGCCTTTTTTCACGGCAAACTGTGGTCCCTCTGGATCTATCTTATAGGCGGCCCTTCCATCGAACCAGTTGATCGCTCCACAGAGGGAGACCCTTTCAGGAGTAATGACGCAGACATGGGTGGGTGCAAAGGACTGGCAGAGCGAGCATCCATAGAATTCGTCCACTTCCTCCTCCGTGATCCCTTTAAGCCGATCATCCCTTTCCTTATAAATCTTTCGAGCTTCGAGCACCTCTTTTTCCACCAGAGCAGGATCGGTGATAAAGGTGATCTGGATCTTTTCAATGATAGGGAGCTCATTTTTGTAGAGCATGACGAGAATTCTTCCGACCTCGTCGAGGGAGTTGAGGCCCTTCTTAAAACTGTCTTTGTGGATTCTCATCCAGATCTCGTCCCTCTGGGCCATGTGCCAGAATCCTTCAATGTAATTGATGTACATATGAACCCGTCGCTCAAAGACAGGCTCCATGTCTTTCTCCAGCTGTTCGCCGGCTACCAGGATCTTGATGAAGATGGGTATAGAAGCGCCCTCTTCAAAATCCTTGATATCCTTACCGATGATCTCGACCTTCTCGTCTTCCACCTCAGCGGCCGGTCTAACGGTCACCAGCTCTGCTTTGAACTTATGCTTTGGGCCTCCAAACTCGATGTGAAAATCTTCCTTCCGCACGGTTTCGCCTTCATACTGGGGTCCTACGTCAACTGAAAACATTTTTCTCCTCCTTTCTTATTTCAAACTATTGATAAGGTTTTCAAGGTATTCTTTCCATTTATCCGCCTTCATATTGGCCAGGGAGAAAGTAGCATGGGGATAGACATAAGGACAGAGCGTGATCGTTCTCAAGTGGGGGGCATAATGTTTCAAGGTGGAGAGCCCCTGATTTCCAAAGTCTGTCCTCATCCCAAGAAACATGACGATATCGTGGTTTCCCTGTTTCTTGACTCCCTTCCAATTGGGGTCTTTCAGATGATTGATGATCTCGACGGCATCGTAGGTCGAATCCGGAACGATCCCAAGTTCAAGCAGTTTCTTCTTCGTGTGCGCTGTGGCACAGGTGGCGGCGCCAAGTGCCTTCACCATATCCACTCCGTATTCGACAGCCAGTTTTCCGCCCAGATCAATTTCAAGACATCTCGGGCCAAAAACGAGCAGAGGTCGCTCAGCCTTCTTGATGATCTTCCCAAGAGCCTGAGGATCTTCGATGACCCGGCATCCTTTCAATCCCGTTAAGACATTGACATAATGTAATGGTAAGCTCATGTTATTCCCTCCGTTCTTTATTGTGAATCGTGAAGGGTGAATGGTGAATCGTGAAGGTTCTTACGAGTCACGCGTCACAAACCACGAATCACGGTTTTTTTATCGCTTCCTCCACAGCCAGCTTAATCTGCAGGCCTGCATGGTGCATTAAGGTGTCCCCTAATTCTGGATCCATGCCCATGGTGGCCATGCAAGGATGGTTATGGTGCAGAATGCCTGAACTTTCAACGGCATCCTTGAAGTGTGTTCCGATTAGGTGTTCGGCCACATACCGTGTATTTCCACAGGGTGCATCTCGGATGACCCTGACCTCTCTTACCTTCTCTTTCTCAAATTCGATTTCCACTTTAGGCTGACCGAAATATTTTACGAATTCGAGGACAAGATCATTCTTGGTCATCTTTTCGGATAAGGTACAGAAAGTCATCGGATGAAGAAACTCGATCCCTTCTTTTTCCAGTTTCTTTTTAAGCTGTCTGGC
>CAKZKY010000282.1 GCA_937124575.1 uncultured Pseudomonadota bacterium
CTTAGGTATGACAAAATACATGGCACACCCTATTGTAATGACTCCACATTTCATATGAACTGGCGAAAGTCAGGAATTATCTCGAAAATAGAACCATCCCCTTTTCCATTTTCATTTTATTTTCTTATTGACATAAAAAAGAAGTTACTTTATAAAAGTAATACAGTAATACTAAGGAGCTCTATCTATGGGAACAACAGTGAAAGTGAGAGAAAAGTATCAGGTGACCATTCCGGAAGAGGTCAGAGGGAAGATCCCTTTGAAAGTCGGCGAGAGAGTGGAGGTCACGGCAAGGAACAATGAAATCGTCATTCGTCCGGTCGTAGAAATCCCGAAGGATCAGGCATGGTTCTGGAGCAAACAGTGGCAGGAGCAGATCTCCCAATCGATCAAAGACCTCCAAAAAGGAAAGATAAAAGTTTTTAAATCTGTGAAAGAGGCTCGAAAACATTTTGGCGACTAACATCATCATTCCTGATACTGTTCTTAAAAAGCTCAATGACATCCCCAAAGAAGTTAGAATTAAATTCTGGGAACAGCTTGAAAGACTTGTCTCCCATCCCTCCTACCCGGGGTTGAGGAATGAAAAATTAAAGGGAACAGATCAGTGGGCATTTAGCATCACCCTGAATTATAGAGCAACTTATATTCGGAGCAAAATAGGAATTGTTATTACCGCTGTGGGCACCCATAAAGAAGTCCTTGGGGATTAAAGTCAATGGGTATATCTTGCTATTTTCATGGGTCAAATTTCAAACCTCTGACCCTATGTATTCTGATCTTTTGACTCATTTCTTCCCCACTGCATATAAGATTTTGAAATCCTTGTGAAGGAATTGGGGAGCTTTGCGGAGGGGTTTGAGCCAGAGGGTCCATCCCTCCCATCTGCATCTTCACCAGTACCTCGGGGATGTAGGTGGTGGTGATTTCATGTTTCAGAAGAAAGTGGACCATAATAAAATTCTATTTTGAGTCTCTTTTGTAACGCCTCTCAATCACACTGAACAGGATTTTGTTGTAATCCAGATGCCCCTCATCTCTCAAGCTATAGTAAACCATTCCCTTCCACCGGCGGCTGACGACCAGATTGGTCCGCTCAAGAATCTTGAGATTTCGGGCAACGGTTTTGTAAGGGAGCCTGAGCTGTTTTGAAAGCTCGGCGATCTCTTGCTCCCCACCTTTAAGGAGATGAATCAATTCGATTCGGTGCTGATTGGCGAGAGCCTTAAAAATCTTCACTAAAAAATCCATTGACACCCTCCCCATATCCTGTTCTCACTTTCGCACGAAAGCGAGAAAAATATTTCTGCCTATCCAAATCATGGGGTTGGTATTCGGGGACGATCTCCTTCCGCTTCGATTGGATGCCATGGATTAGGCACGGCTGTGGAAGAACTGATTTTTTCGAGGAGAGCGATATAGTTTTTGGCTGTTTTCTCACGAGGGAGGTGGTTTAAAACCTGAAACCTGCGTGAAAACTATGGGTTAAGTTTTTA
>CAKZKY010000283.1 GCA_937124575.1 uncultured Pseudomonadota bacterium
TGGCTCATATTACTGCTTAAACTTTAAAGGCGGCTAATTTTTCATTTATAGTTTTCACGCAGGATTCAGGATAAAGATTTTATCTTTTGGGGTTTCCATCGCCGAGACCTCTTAAACACGGAGATCTCCAGGTGTTCAATGGTTTCGAAAAAGGAATTAGTGGTTTCCTCGTATCTCATAGTTCGCCAAAGAGTTTCCTGAAAGTTCAATTCAGGATGATAGGGTGGTAAATAATGGATTCGAAGCCGACGACAAGCAAGACGAAATCTTTCAACTCGTTCGCCTCGGTGCCACTTAGCCCTATCGACCCAGAGGTCGATGAGACTTTCTTTGAACCGAGCAAGAAGGTGGTGGAGCAATTTCAAAAAACCTTCAGTATTCCCTTTGGGCCGCTTTATCATTCCATGCCACCCTTGAAACGGAGCAACCCAGCCAAAGAGATTCAACCGTTTTTGATGTTGGCTCCGAGTGTAGACGTAGGGTTGACTTCCCTTTTTCGCCCACACCCGACCCAATTTCGGATGAAGCGAAAATCCCGACTCATCTTCAAAAAGAATGACCCTTTTTCTTTTGCCCCTTTTCATCAGTTGGAGTTTTTTTAACTCTTGCCGAAACGCTTCCACCCCCTCATCGGAAGCTTGAACAAATCGATAAACCGGCTGCCTCAGCGAATAGCCCAACTTCCGGATCCATCGTTGGGCATGCCGAATGTGGATCGTTATCTGATGAAAACGCTTCAGATACTCTGCTAAAACTATCCCATCCCACCGCACTCGGGGAATGCCAAAATCCTTCGGAGACTTCGATAAAACCTCGTCCAACTCCTTCCTCAATTGCTCATCGAACAGGGAAGGACGTCCTGGACGAAACCGGTCCTCTACAGCTTGGACACCTATCTCATTCCCTTTCCGAATCCATTTCACTACGGCACACCGAGTCAAACCAAATAGATCGGCTACCTGCGAAGATCGCCAACCCTTCAGAATCAATAAATAGGCCGCTATGCGGATCCCCATCCATGCACCCGGTATCGCAGCCGCCATCTCCAGCAAATTTTCCCGTGTCATCTCTTTGTGAATCAAAGTTAATGCTCTCATCGCTCTCCTCCCGATATGTATTTTATCGGGAGTCATTATATTATGTTATTCAGAAATTGTAAACTTATTTTTGTCGTTTACTATAGTTTCTCTGGTCTTTCTGGTTGATCTGGTTGATCTGGTCTGTTTGGTTTGTTTGGTTTTTATGTAAGAATAAAGTGAAGAGTAAACAGTGAAGAGTCAATTAATTTTTATGGGCTTTACTAACATCTTACTTTTTACTCCTTACTCTTTACTCTTTTCGTTAATCCTATTAACCTAAACGGCCGTAATCATCCTCAAAGCGTTCGATGTCATCCTCTTCGAGGTATTCACCATTTTGGACCTCGATCACTTGAAGGGGGATCTCTTCCGGGTTTTCGAGGCGATGCTTTGTATGGATGGGGATAAATGTGCTTTCATTTGCATGGACGAAACAAACCTGATCTTCTCTGGTCACTTTGGCCGTTCCAGAAATCACCACCCAGTGTTCGCTCCTTCGCCTATGGAGTTGAAGGCTTAATCGGGCTCCAGGATTGAGAACCACTCTCTTGATCTTATACCCCTCTCCTTTCTCAAGAACAGTATAACTTCCCCAGGGACGTTTGACCGTCTTATGAAGGAGATGCTCCTCCCGTTTGCTCTTTCTGAGAATATCAACGATACCCCTAACCTCCTGCACCCGATCTTTCGGGGTCACCAGGGTTGCATCGGGAGTATCGACCACGACCATATCCTTCAATCCAATGGTTGCGACCAGCCTTTCACAAGCAAATACGATTGAATTTCGACTTCCGACATCAACCGTATTTCCTCTCAGAATGTTACCGTTAGCGTCTCTTTCAATGATCTCGTCAAGAGAGGTCCAGTTTCCAAGATCTGACCATTTAAAGGTGGCAGGGACCATCAGGAGGTTATGGCTCTGCTCCATCACCGCATAATCGATCGAGATGGGTTCTATATTGGAATAGAACTGAGCCAAAAGGATTTCCGACTCTTCTGGATTATTCTGGTCAAACAGGATGTTTTCAATCTCTTTAAGGGTCTTATAAAGATCGGGGAGATGGGCCTTAATCTCGGAGAGGATTTGAGAGGTCCTCCAGATAAATATACCCGAGTTCCAGAAATAGTTGTTTTCGGAAAGGTAGGCCTTTGCCGGAATCTGGAGCATTGGCTTGGGCCAGGTCTCACGGCTCAAAGGCCACAATCGAGTCCCTGAACCACCCGCAAGGATTACGGCAAAAAGATCATTCATAGATGAGAAGGGGTTTCAATCCCACGTTCTTTCAGTTTCTCTTTAAAATATTCTATGGTCCTCTCAAGCCCCTCTTTCAGGCTAACTTTCGGTTCCCAGTTTAAGAACCTTTTTGCCAGTGTAATATCAGGACACCTTCTTTCAGGATCGTCCTCTGGTAGGGATTTAAAAACGATCTTCGATCCACTCTTTGTCTTAGAGAGGATCTGGTTCGCCAATTCTAAAATCGTCGATTCCACCGGATTACCCAAATTGAGAGGGCCGCTGATCCCGTCTGCCTCCATCATTCGAACCATCCCTTCAACCATATCCGAGACATAGCAGAACGAGCGGGTCTGTTTCCCATCGCCAAAAACGGTGAGATCCTCTCCCCTCAAGGCCTGGACAATGAAGTTGCTGATGACCCGACCATCATTGATTGCCATGCGTGGACCGTAGGTATTAAAGATTCGAACAATCCTGATATCCACACCATTCTGCCTATGGTAATCCATCATCAATGTCTCTGCCACCCTCTTCCCTTCATCGTAGCAACTTCGGATACCGATGGGATTCACATTGCCCCAGTAGGTTTCCGGCTGGGGATGAACCAACGGGTCCCCATAGCACTCCGAAGTGGAGGTCAACAGGAAGCGGGCCCGGTGGCGCCGCGCCAGCTCCAGCATCTGCCGGGTGCCGCGCGAGCCTGCGTCCAGGGTCTCGATCGGATGCTGCAAATAATCCTTGGGGCTGGCCGGCGAGGCCAGGTGCAAGACGCCGTCCACCGGTCCCTCGATTTCCAGGGGCTCGCACACGTCCTGCAAGATAAAGTGAAAGCCGGCATGCCCCTCCAGATGCTCCAGGTTGGCCATTGAGCCGGTCAACAAGTTGTCGACTCCCACGACGGCATGGCCGTCTTCCAACAGCCGGTCGCACAAATGCGAGCCGATAAAACCTGCCGCGCCGGTCACCACAAATCGCAAGGGACGCCTCCAAACCCTGGCTGCTGAATTCTCCATTGTAGCCAGCGGCAGCAGCCGCTTCCTGCGCGTCCCTCGACTCAGGTCGCACGGCTGACCCGAACCTGTTACGGGGGCTGCTGTTGCGGGAGGCTTTTAAGCACGCTCACAGAGCCCTAGCTCGGACGCGTATGGTTCCAGTGCCCTGCTGTTGAGGGAGGTGTCTGGCCAGGCTCCCAGAAGGACTCTTCGCCGCGGCGGAATGCGTTTGGCAAGCAGGCAGCCGTGTCAACGCCGCAGGGGTTCACCGTGGAGGCGCCGCCGCAGATGCCGGGTGGGGGACAGCTACGGGGTGGTTTACGATGGGCAACCTGGCTCACGACGGCACCGTCACCGCGGCGCCAGGTTGCCCCGATCCAGCAGCCGCCGGGCGGACCCGCCACCACTGGCTTGCCCGGCTTCCGTACGCCGCACGCCCCTTGCCTCGCGCGGTTCGACGCCCTCGCAGGCGGCGTTGGAACCTGGAACAGGATCTGCGTGAGAAACTCCTTTGCCTCTCGCGGTTTGACGCCCCGCACGCGGCTGGCGCCCCCGGGAGCTCTAGCGGTGGTCAACGCGTCGCAGATGGTGAGTCGCGGAACGCGATCCCGTAAGCGTGCTCCTTCAGCAAACACCTTCGGGCAGCGAGTGTGCCCCTGAGCGACACTTTGTTTCCGGCGCCTCGATCAGCGTCACCCAGAAGACCCCCAGGCGGCACCGA
>CAKZKY010000284.1 GCA_937124575.1 uncultured Pseudomonadota bacterium
CCCCCCTTAATTTAAGGGGGGAATGGTATGGAAGTATAGTTTAGGGGAAAAAATACCCACACGAAAGCCAGATGAACCCATAAAGTTTCGTTATACGGTTTGGGTAACGAGGCCTGCTTCGGTTATACCGGTAACGTGTAAAAAATATAAAACGTTAAACGTGACCTTCTTATGAACGATACGGGCTTCGTCACCGTAACCTTAACCCTTCGGTCCATTTTCATGATTCGTGTCTGAGGTTCTATCATGAAAGGTCACCTAAGGACTTCCTCGAATGCCTTCAGATGCTCCCGAGCCGACTTTTCCCAACTGAAGAGCGTCGCCCTTTCAAGCCCTTTCTGGATAAGATCTTTTCTCAATGTATCCTCAGTAAGCACTTTATATATTCCCTCCGCAATGCTTTCAACACAATAGGGGTCAACGTAATATCCAGCCTCTCCGCAGACCTCTGGAAGGCTTGCCACATTGGAGACGACCACTGGGCAACCGCAAGCCATCGCCTCCAGAGGAGGTAGTCCAAACCCCTCATAGAATGAAGGAAAGACCAGACAGGATGCCCCTCGATAAAGGGCTGCTAATTCTTCATTATTTAAATAGCCCAAATAATGGACGCTCCCTTTCAATCGCTCCATCAGCTCGACCATCTCCTGATTCCCCCATCCCTTGTATCCAATCAAGAGAAGTTGAAATTCCTTCTTCACGTATTCCGGCAACAGGAGATAGGCCTTTAGAAGACCAAGCAGGTTCTTTCTCGGTTCGATGGAACCCACAAACAAGATATAATTGTTGGGGAACTTTAACTTCTCATCTTCAACCTCTTTTTGGGCATGAAACAGGACAGGATCATATCCGTAGTAAATGGTCAGGATCTTCGAATTCTTGCCATTGAGTAAATCTGTGGCCTCTCTTTCAATATATCGTGAGCCGGTGATGATCAAATCCGCCCTTTCAATCTGCTTGAAAAAGTTCCTGGAAAAAAAGTCTATCCTTTCCTTTGGGTGCCATTCGGGATAAAGATGAAATGAAAAATCGTGAACCGTGGCAACGATCCTCTTCGATCGGATGTCCAGAGGAATAAAATTGGGTTCAAAATAGAGATCGAACTTCGTAAGGTTGATCCGGGCCAGAACATGTTTCACCTTCTGTGCCGTGTGAAAACCCATTGGAATCTTTTGAACCCACTCCTTTGCCCTGTAAAAACCCGTTCCTTCTCTCTGGGTATAGACCTTTAGCCTCTTTCCTAAGTAGCCATAATAAAAGGTATATTCAATCTCGGGCCTCAGCCTCTGGAATTCGATCAGAAGGTTGTGAAGGTAATGTCCGACACCCGTAAGGGGAGAGAGCAAGGGGATAGTATTAATAACGAGCTTCATCTTTAATGGATAGGAAGCAGAGTGTTAAATTTCTGGTCTTCCCCGAGTTTAAGGGATGACCTTGAGTTTTTTCAATAAAGGAAGTCTCTTGTCAAGAAAGTTTTTTAGATGATCATTCAGTTGATTCAGATTTTCCTCTTCGGTCTCAAGGGTTTTTCCATCTTTGATAAACTTCCTGCCCAGAGATTGCATGACTTTCCAGACTTCGTTGGCCAGCGCATTCAATTGAATGGTGGGCTGTTGCATGAGAACTTGAGCCGCAATCATCTCCACCAGATTGAGCCCCACTCCACTGGCGATCACGGGTGAGGCGAGCATGGCGTGGTTGGCTCCCCCCATGATGGCCCGCTTTAAAACCACCTGATTAAATCTTCTCGCCGTCTCAGGGGCCTTGCCTTTTCCTCCATCCGCCGTGAGGTGGGCCTGGCCGGAATGGATCAACAGCAGGCATATCTCCAGAATTGAACCGATATTCTTTCCTTTCAGCTCGGGCAGTCCATTCAGTTCGCCGATCGTCAGCGGAGACTCAGCCAGCGCATTGATGACAGGACGGTAAACCTCCTCTCGGCCAGTCACTTTACCGGGTCCCACATGGAATTCGAACTTGACCTCCTCTTTCGGGACGATGAGACAGAGTTTCAGCTTCTGGATGGCCTGGAGACGCTCTTGCGGAAGCATTGAATTTCTGCCTTTAACGAAGACGTCCCGCCTGAAATACTGATTGACCATCAGGTCGCGCACTGTCTCCCTGAGCCCGTTGTCTGCGATGGAGGTAAGGATCTGTCTCGATGCCTCGGAGAGCGTGGGATGAATATTGTCGGCAAGCGTAGCCGAACCGATATAATCGCACTTGGCTTGTAAGAAGTCATTGGCCACATCGATGTGATAATGCAAAAACCAGTGGTCATGCAGATATTCATGGGGGAGGTAGTGGATATTCTGATTTTTCAGTCGATCAATTCTTCCACTCTCGGAGGGATAGAGACTAAAAAAAAGTGTTCCGGCCTGCTTGAGCCGGTCAAGAAATTCGATGGCCGCTTTGAACTTCTCATCGCTTCTTCCAGGCGTCCTCTTTGCAAATTCGTAAATGATCTTTCGGGTTGGCCCCGCGGTCACCCACCCGGGGAGGGAATTATAACTGACATAGACAAGACCTTCCGGTTTCAACCTCGAACCGATAAACTTCACAAGGGCCTTCTGGACCTCAAGGTTCACCCAAGTGTAGACGCCGTGAAGCACAATATAGTCGAACTGCGGCCACCGCTCAGGCGGATGGTTTGCCATCTCGACGAAATCGTCCTCAAAAAATTTGACATTCGTCAGTCCTGCCTCCTCTGCGACCTTTCGGGCATTGGCAACGTGGGAAGGATTGAAATCCACCCCATAAAAACTGTCCGAGGGATTGACCGCGGCAATCAGATTCAGATTTATGCCCTGCCCGCACCCGAG
>CAKZKY010000285.1 GCA_937124575.1 uncultured Pseudomonadota bacterium
CATGCTTACTGCTTCTACTAAATCAGGATCATCATCGACAATTAAAATTTTCTTTGCCATAATTTTCTCCCTTCCTTTCCCTTGTGCTTGTGTTTGGTTTTATCCTTTTGGTCTTGGGAGAAGGCCTGCTTGTTCGGCTATCTCCCTTACCTTTTCCTCCCATTCTATGGCCATGATATGGATCCCTCTGACACCTGGGATCTCTTTGAGCCTTTGGATTGTTTCTACACAGATCTTTATCCCCTCTTCAGACTGTTTCTCCTTAGCTACACCCTTAAGTCTTTCAATCATCTCATCAGGCACATCCATCCCAGGAACCTGAGTCTTCATATAACGGGCCATACCAACAGACTTAAGGGGTGTGACCCCTGCAATAATGGCACACCTCTCATGAAGCCCCATATCTCGAACCATCTGCATCCAGCGTTCAAACCGAGCCAGATTATATATACACTGGGTCTGGATAAACTCCACCCCAGCCCTAACCTTCTTGGCCAACCTCAAAGCCCTTATCTCAAAAGGATCAGCAAAAGGATTCTCGGCAGCCCCAATAAAAAGCATAGGCCTTCCCTTAAGCTCCTCCCCACTGAGAAACCTCCCCTCATCCCGCATCAACCTCACCGTCTGAATCAACTGAATAGAATCCATATCAAACACATTCTTAGCCTTAGGATGATCACCAAACCTCTGATGATCCCCAGACAGACAAAGGATATTGTTAATACCAAGGGCTGCTGCCCCAAGCAGATCACTCTGAATCGCTATCCGATTCCGATCACGACACACCATCTGAAGAATCGGATCAAAACCCATCTCCTTGAGAATCAAACACGAAGACAAAGAAGACATCCTAACCACAGAGGTCTGATTGTCAGTCACATTGACAGCATCCACAACCCCCTGAAGCAATGCCCCCTTCCTCCTAATCACCTCAGCATCAGCACCCCTGGGAGGCCCACACTCCGAGGTCACCACAAAACCCCCAGAACTCAATATCCTCTCTATATTAGACTTCGTCTTCATCTCAACCCCCATACCATTAAAGCCTTAAATCCTCCCTAACCCTCTTCCTTGGACCACCATCACGAGAATAACTCCAATCCTTCACAGGGATAATCTCCTCATAAAAATCCATCTGCCCAAGCTCACGAAGCCGATCAATAATAAGCTGCCAACCACAATCAACATCCCTGTCCACCTCACACCTACCCCCAGAACTACCACCACAAGGACCATTAAGCAAACTCTTAGCACAACGAGCAATAGGACAAATCCCACCTGTCAAATGCAAGATACACTGACCACAACCCTGACAACGCTCAACCCACACACCCTGCTCAAGAGTCACACCCAAAAAGGTAGTATTAACAGCAGGCAATACCAACCTGTCCCTATACCTCTCAGCAACATACTGAACCCCAGCACCACAAGCCATAGACAAAATAACCTCATAATCCCCAACAAAAGAACGAATCTGATCAATATACTCATAATCACACTGACGCTCCAAGGTATGCTCCCTAACCTCAACCTGCTCACCCACTGCCCCACGAGCAAGCCTTATCTCAGAAGCCAATACCCCAACCTCACGCTCACCACCCACCTGACAAACCGTAACACACTCATTACAACCCAAAACCAAAATCCTCCCGTAAGGCTTAACCATAGCCAAAATCTCCTCAAACGGCTTACGATTAGCAACTATCATCTCCACCTCCAAAATACTGTAGTGCGACCCTCCAGTCAAGACATTTTTAAGGGGTGAAAGGTGTAGAGGTCTCATCCATCAAAAAACGACCTCACCATTTGCACCACAATCCATTTTCTCCCCCTCACCCATATCTGAGTATCCCCTTCAGGCCGCCTCTTTAAGCGAGTTCTGACTTTTGTATTCCTCCTCAAACTCCTCCGGAGAGATGTATCCCAACTCCGAATGAACATACAGCTTGTTGTAGTCCACCCCGATCCATTGCCCGATCCTTTGTTTCGCCTCTTCCAAGCTGGAGAACTCGTTGAGCCAGATGATTTCCTCCTTGATCGTCCTCATCATCCGCTCCGTCTCCGCATTCCCCTTCGGATTATCATAGGACGTAAAGATCTGTTCGATCCCCAGGGTAACCATGTCTCTCATAAAGGACACCGACGTGGGCTGAGACCCATTGTCACTGATAAGTTTCAATCCTCGATCTCTCACCCCTTCGGGATATTCTCTGTCGATCCCCATCTCCAACGCTCTCTTCCATTCCCCAGACCTGCTCCTTAAGGAAACATCCCACCCCACGATCTTCTTCGTGTACCAATCCAAGACAATCACCAGATACACCCATCCCAATGCTGGAATTATGAATTTCGTCATATCGATGCCCCAATACTGCCTCGGCCTCTCCGCCCGGGGCTTGCTCCTCTGAGGCGTCCGCTTCGCCTTATGGACCGTCTGGGGAGCCATTAAACCATTTTCCCTCATGACCCTCCGTACCCTCTTCTCATTGACCCCCATCTTCTCCCGATGCACCAACCACGCCCGCACCCGCCGATACCCCCAAAAAGGATGCCCCGCCTTGATCTCCTGAATCCGCTCCAAAAGATCTCGATCTCTCAGCTCCCGGCCAGTCTCCGCTTTCCTCCCACAGGACTGCCTGTAGTAGCTGCTCCGGGATACCTCCACAGCATCACAAGCATCCTTCACCGTATAGCCCATTGCCCTCAGAACCTTGACCGCCTCTAGCTTTTCCCGAACAACTCCTCCGTTTTTTTTAATATCTCAATCTGAATCGCTTGCTTCCCAATGATCTTCTGAAGCTTCTCAATCTCCGCCTTGTAGGCATTCTCATCAGACCCCCCATTGACCAAACCCCTCTTCCCTCCCTCTAAGAATTTGTCCCGCCAACGATAGTAAAGCGTCTGACTGATCTTGTGCTCCCGACAGATATCGGCAACAGACCTCTTCTCCTTCAGACCCTCCATGACAATCGCTAACTTTTCATCTGCGCTCCATTTCCTCGATTTCATAATCTCTCACCTCCAGTGTTATGCTTTCCTCTGCTCTCTGCACAGAGTTTACCTCTACACCTTCGGTGTGTCCACCCCTAATGGGTCGCAGTATACTCAAGAATTATAATGATATCCAACTATTTCAAAAATCCAACCTTTTGTCAATAAATAAAACCCGAATTTGAATCACTTCCACAATACCATGGAGTGTTCTCTTATCTCTTCTGATCAGAGTTTAAGGCTTCCATTGACTATCTATAAACCCCGTATTCTTTGGTAAAATCGATCATCGCCTTGAGATTTTCTGGCTTGGCATGATCAAAGAAGGCCCCATTAGCCATGATAAAACCACCGCCTTTACCAACCGTATCGACCAGTTTTTTACAATACTCCTTCACCTCCTGGGGTGTACCCAACTGGAGCATTGAAGAAGGGACATTACCCAAAATACAGAGGGTATCCCCCACCATCTCCTTTACCTTAACAAGATCGGTCTGATCGAACATACACAGGGTCTTGCCTTTTGGGAGGTCTTGGAGATATTTCAGACGGCTATTGTAACTTCCCTCTGCTGCAGGAAAGGGAATGCATCCTCCTTCGATTAATCCCAAGATGACCTTCTTTAAGGTAGGCCAGTAGAATGTCCGAAACTGCTCATCAGATAGAAAGCCATCCGCACCCTTATGAAGAGGGATGAAGATGAGAGGATTTCCTGTCTGCTGTGCCGCTCCCAATCCCATGCCGATCATAATGGGTGTCAAGACCTCCATGGCCTTGAGGAGCTTCTCAGGCTGTCGGTACATATCCAACATGATCCCCTTAGTCCCCCTCAGAGTGTCGCCGAGTGTATCAAAGGGTGCCTTGGTAAATCCACCAAGGATCTGAGGATAACCCAGTGTTTTCAGTTCTTCCGCTACACCACCCACTGCCATGGCCCACTTCAAAGCCTCAGCCCCTGCATCAAAAACAGCCTTATAGGCAGTTTGGACAGGAGGCAGACCATAAGGTATAAAATGGAAGGCCACCCCATACATCTCAAGGATACCGGTCAAAGGGGGAAGCGTTCTCCAGGCCTCCAATGCTCCAAATATACGAGGCAGATAGAAGTTTCTGAAATAAAACGAAGGGTCCGTCAATAAGAGATCGTACTCCTCTGCCTTCATATACTCTCCTTCATGGCACTGGTAGGTACTGGTTGGACTGACTCCATGCCCTGGCCAGGAATATAATTTATAATCAAGAATCTCAAAAAACCTTCCAGGGCCTGGAGCGGCTGCGCCCCAGTGAACATCCGGGTTAAAGTCCAGGACGAACTTTTTAAACCCTGCCATGCATCGGTCATAATCATACATGGCCTCCTGAAGGGTCATCCCAGCATAGGTAAACGGGAACATGCCAGGAAATATGGTCACCGGCACCCTATCCGGTGTCTTTTTTAATTGAATGGCGTCCTTGATTCTAATAATGCTTGCCTTATACCTGGCCTCTGCTTCTGGGCTCTGGAATTTGATGTCATTCCCATCATGGCCTTTCGGCCTAAGCAACTTCTGAAACTGCGCCTCCTGCTTTTCATCTGCCGTCATCTCCTCCCACTTCTTTTCCATACTCTTACCCTCCTATCCAATCTTTTGCCAGTTTCACGGCTGCCATGGCATCCTTTCCATAGGCATCGGCCCCTGTAAAAATCCTCACCTGTTCGTCAACCTGACCGCCCCCAATCATGATCTTCACCTTCTCGCGGAGCCCTTCCTTCTTGATCGCCTCAACCGTATCCTTCATGGATTGGAAAGCTAAGGTGAGGAACCCACTCATACCAACCACTCTACTCCCACTCTCCTTAATGGCATCCACAAACCTCTGAGCAGGTACATCGATGCCCAAATCCAGAACCTCAAATCCATTCACATCCAGCATAAAAACAACAATGTCTTTACCAATGTCATGGATATCACCGGCCACTGTGCCCATAACCACCTTTCCGAGGCGCTTTTCCCCTGCTACTCTGGCAATCTTAGGTTTTACCATTCGGGTGATCGCCTTCAGGATTTCACCTGATAAGATTAGTTCCGGAATGAAATACTCCCCTTCGGCAAACCGTTGCCCCACAATTTCTACAGCACGCCTGGCCTCTTCCAAAATCCTCAACGGGTCCTCTCCAGCATGGAGCCTCTCTTCAACAATCCTGTAAGTCTCTTTTTCTTTCAACTCCGCCAATGTCTTAACGAGATCTTCAGCCATCTCTCCTCACCTCCTAAATGGTTTTGGAATCTGAAACTCG
>CAKZKY010000286.1 GCA_937124575.1 uncultured Pseudomonadota bacterium
GAAGTTCTCGAAGTGATCAAACAGAACAGAATTGATGGTATCTACCATACTGGAGCCCTCCTCTCCGCTTCTGCCGAAGATAGGCCGATCACCGCTTACCATGTCAATGCTGGTGGAACGTTCAACATCCTTGAGGCGGCAAGACTTTTTAACATCGAGAGAGTGATCTGCTTGAGCACGATTGCAACCTATGGCCTTGGCATCCCAGAAACAGTAAATGAAGAGACGATCCAGATGCCCATCTCCATGTATGGAGTAACGAAGGTTTTCTCCGAAAGATTAGGAGAGTACTATCACCGAAAATTTGGAGTTGACTTCAGAGGACTTCGCTTCCCCTCTGTCATCGGTCCGGGTAGAGGGCCTGGAGGTGCCTCTGCCTATAGCACCCTGATTATTCAGGACCCTGCCCTTGGAAGGCCCTATCATTGCTTTGTGGATGAGGAGGCAAGAATACCCCTCCTCTATATCAAAGATGCGGTCAACTCTCTCATCTCGCTTTACGAAGCGGACAATCAGAGACTGAAGAGAAGAGTTTACAATATTGCGGGCTTTTCTCCCTCGGCCAGAGAATTGGCCGAGGAAGTGAAGAAATACCTTCCAAAGGCCAACATTGAATTTAAACCGGATCCTCTGATGGTCGAGGTCGTCCACAGTTGGCCCAAATATGTGGATGAAACAAAGGCCCATGAAGAATGGGGTTGGAAGACAAAATATTTCTTAAAAGAAACCGTAAAGGATTTCGTTGAAGAAGTTCAAGCTCACCCAGAAATATATAGGTAACGATGGTGGTAACAAGGTTTAAAAAACAATTTAAACTTTAAACAAGGAAGGAGGCCATTGTATGAGAAAATTTGCAATTTTAACCACACTCATTTTCATTATGAGCCTATTGTTCACCACGATGGTGACGGCCCAGGCCAAACCCGCCCCTGCCAAAGAGCCGGCCAAGGCTCCAGCCAAAGCCCCGGCAAAACCCGCTGCTAAAGAGCCAATCAAGTTAGGGGCGATCTATGACTTCGCAGGTCCTTGCTACATGTATTCTGAAACAGGCATGCAGGGACTTCGGATTGCCGTTGATGAGATTAATGCCGCAGGCGGAATATTAGGAAGAAAAATTGACATCATTGTTCGGGACACCGAAGGTAAGGTGGATGTGGCGGTCAGGGAAGTGAAAGACTTGCTTCTTAGAGAGAAAGTAAATTTTCTCATTGGCCCCTGCAGCAGCGGAACGGGTTTGGCGATGCAGGTCGTTCATACGGAATATAAAACCATAAGAATTTCAGCAATCGCCAATACCGAAGCTCAGACCGTGGATAAATTTTCCCCTTATTTCTTCCAGGTCGTGCCCAACACTTACATGGAAGCCACAGCAGCAACCCGATATCTGCACAAAAAAGTCCCCACCGCAAAGAAATTCTGCACCATCAATCCGGACTATGAATTTGGCCGCCGTCAGGCTGCCGCCTTTACAGAGGAAATAAAGAGATTAGTGCCTGACGCTGAAATCTTATACGAAGCCTGGCCGAAGTTTGGAGAAAAAGATTACACTGCATTTATCACTGCCATCTTGGCAAAGAAACCCGATGCGGTCCATAGCTCTCTCTTCGGTGGTGATTTGGTCGCCTTTACCAAACAGGCCGCCCCTTATGAGTTCTTTAAAACCCCTTTTATCGCCCTTTATGACTTGGCTGTTCTGATTGCTTTAGGTCCCGATGCTCCGGAAGGTACATTCGGATTTGCGAGGGGCGATTTTTTCCAGGATCCCAACCCAAAGATGATGTCTTTTGTGGATAAATTCAGAAAGGCCAGGGGAACCTATCCTGATGCCTGGGCTGTTCAAAACTACGATGCCGTCTATTTATTAAAGGCAGGCATTGAAAAAGCGAAAACGATTGAAACCGAGGCTGTGGTTAAGGCAATTGAAGGAATAACCATTGATAGCTTGAGGGGACCTTTTACCATTCGGCCATTAGATCACATGGGAACCGTGCCCTGCTATCAGGGAACTATTGCAAAAGACCCTGCATATCCTTTCAAAATCTGGAAAGATATTACAAGGGTCCCGGGAGAACAGGTATTGCGGCCGGAAGCCAGTGTAAGAGAAATCTGGAAGAAAACAGGAGTCACCCGTTAATGATGAACAGGAATAATGGAATGTTGGAATGATGGAATAATGAAAAATCTACTATTTGATAAACCCATTGTTCCAATATTCCACTCTTCAAATATTCCAT
>CAKZKY010000287.1 GCA_937124575.1 uncultured Pseudomonadota bacterium
TCGGAGACAAAGCAAACCTTGAAGAGATGCTGAAATATTCGAAGGCAAAAAGACAAATACCGGTCATTGTCGAATGGAACAAGGTGACCATCGGTTTTGGAGGATCTTGAGGGGTCTGAAAACCGGCAGATCGCCGGTCCAATGACTTAAGGAAATTTAGCTCCCGAACAAAGGAGGATATGCAAAATGGCTGAGATGGCCAAAGAGCAAGTGATTAAGAAACTCTCGTTCCTGGATCGGTTTCTGACACTGTGGATTTTTTTAGCAATGTTTGTAGGAGTGGGCTGGGGATATGTGTTTCCTGGGATCGTTCACTTCTGGGATCAATTCCAGGTTGGAACGACCAATATCCCGATTGCCATTGGGCTGATTCTCATGATGTATCCGCCTTTAGCCAAAGTGAGATACGAACAGCTTGGCCAGGTCTTTCGAAACTATAAGGTCCTCGCCCTCTCCTTAATACAGAACTGGATCATTGGCCCCATCCTGATGTTCCTTTTAGCGATTGCTTTTCTCTCAGGCTACCACGAATACATGGTGGGATTGATTCTGATTGGCTTGGCCCGCTGCATTGCCATGGTGATCGTTTGGAATGATCTGGCCACAGGCGATAGAGAATATTGTGCTGGGCTGGTGGCCTTCAATTCCATTTTCCAGGTTCTCTTCTTTTCGATCTATGCATATATCTTCATCACCGTTCTCCCTCCCTGGTTGGGGCTAAAAGGAATGGCCGTTAAGATCACCATTGGCCAGATTGCCGAAAGTGTCTTCATCTATCTCGGAATTCCTTTTATTGCAGGTGTGCTTTCCAGGATCATCGGCTTAAAAACACTGGGTCGGAAGTGGTATGAAGAGAAATTTGTGCCAAAAATCAGCCCGATCACCTTGATCGCCCTCCTCTTTACCATCCTCGTCATGTTCTCTCTCAAGGGAGAGTTCATTGTGCAACTACCCCTGCATGTCGTTCGGGTAGCCATTCCATTATTCTTCTATTTCATAGCCATGTTCTTTATCTCCTTCTATCTTTCTAAGAAAGTAGGAGCGACTTATGAGCAATCCACGACTCTGAGCTTTACAGCCGCATCAAACAATTTTGAGTTAGCGATTGCTGTGGCAGTAGCGGTTTTTGGCGTCAACTCCGGCCAGGCCTTTGCTGCGGTCATCGGCCCGCTGTTGGAAGTGCCGGTTTTGATCAGTCTTGTCAACGTGGCCCTTCGCTTTAAGAAAAAATATTTCCCTTATGCGGTCGAAACGCCTACTGGAGTCTGCCATGTTGCCTGTAAACCCTGAAAGCGAGGAGGGAAATGATGACAGAGTATCATTGCTGTCCAAGATAACTGAAAAGTCCGTAATCACCTATTGAAATCATTGGGATTTTGGACAAGGTTTTTGGTTT
>CAKZKY010000288.1 GCA_937124575.1 uncultured Pseudomonadota bacterium
ATATCCCTCATTAATCGGGAAGCTGCCCGAATATCTCCTTCTAAAATCCGTTTAGCCAAACTCATTGATGACATAAATAACAAAATCGAAAAGAAGAGGCAATAGATTATTTAAATGCGTGAACTATTAAAATTTTTTAACCATTGGATATGGTGATAGCTATTGAACATTGAGATGGTTTAAAGGGCTCGTCCGGGGACGCCGATGTGGCGCGCGATCACGATCCTCTGAATTTCAGAGGTTCCTTCTCCGATGTCGAGGAGTTTCTGATTCCGATAATGGCGTTCCACCGCATATTCCTTCATCAATCCATATCCACCATGGAGCTGGACAGCTTGATAAGCCACACGATGATACATCTCCGAACAGAACATCTTGGCCATGGCCGACTCTTTGGAGAATGGACGGTGTTGCTCACAGAGCCAGCAGGCCTTATAAAGCAGTAATCTTGCCAGTTCAATCTCGGTGGCCATGTCAGCTAATTTAAAAGAGTTGACCTGAAATGAGCCAATCGGTCTTCCAAACTGCTCTCTCTCTTTAGAGTATTTGAGGGCTAATTCAAAAGCACCCTGAGCCCCTCCCAATCCCATTGCCGCAATGCTCAGCCTTCCGCCATCAAGAGTGGCCAGCATCTGGTGAAATCCATCTCCACGGCGACCAAGAAGATTCTCTTTTGGGACCTTGCAATCGGTGAAGTATAGCTCTCCTGTATTGGAAGCTCTCCAGACCATCTTCCCATGCATGGGTTTAGCTGTAAAGCCCGGGGTACCATTGGGGACAAGAATACAGGAAGTCTCATTTTTCCCGTCCACCCTTTTGCCAGTGACCGCTTGGACCACGCAGACTTTGCTGATATCGGTGGTGGAGTTGGTGATGAAGATTTTGGAGCCATTGATTACCCAGTAGTCCCCTTCAAGAACTGCAGTTGTTCTGGAGGCCCCGGCATCGGAGCCTGCATTGGGCTCGGTCAGGCCGAAAGAGGAGAGGGCATTCCCACTGCAGAGGTCCGGAAGCCATTTCTGTTTCTGCTCTTCATTTCCATAATACCAGATTGGCGAAATCCCGAGGGAATTCCCTGCAGCCAAAGTTGCTGCCTGTGACCCATCAATTCGGGCAATCTCTTCTACGGAGATGATGTAAGAGATATAACCCACATTGCTTCCGCCATACTCTTCACTGACAAAAGGCCCAAAAAGGCCAAGCTCCCCCATTCTTTTTGTCAGGTGATAGGAGAACTCCTCCTTATCATCTAATTCTTGAGCAACGGGAGCGATCTCCTTTTCAGCGAAATTACGGACCATTTTACGAAGCATCTGTTGTTCTTCGGTCAAATCAAAATCGAGTGCCATACCTACCTCCGAAGGAAATCCGAAATTCGAATATTGAAACCCGAAACAAATTTTCTGTTTTGTTCATTTGGATTTTGAAAATTTGTTTTTGTTTCGAATTTCGTGTTTCGAATTTTGAGTTTAATTCCTACAAACCTTTACCCACTCGGTTGCAAAGGGCGAGCATCCCCGCCCTCCGCAACAACCCTCTAAACTATTTAACAGGTTTAAAATACTTAATGTCGAGAATGCTTCCTTCTCTATCCTTTTTGGGTTTAAAGACTGCCTCTACAGGCATCCCGATAGAGACCTTTTCAAAATCAACTTCTCCGAGCCAGTGAACCAGCCCGCCATCGGTTCCATCAATACGGATCACAGCAACAATGGAAGGTTCTTTTTTCTTTATGGCGTCAAAGGTCTCATAACATTGGGTAAAGGTATGGACGGTTCCCTTTGTCCCTACTTCGACATAGTTGTCTTCCAATCGCGCGAAACATTTCTCACAATAGGTCCGTGGCGGAACATAGGTGATTTTACAGGAGTCACATCTTGCGCCGAAAAGCTTGCCAGCGATGATTTCCCTGAAAAACTTTTCACCTGCTCTTCCCACGGTGTAGATATAGTTCATCGGGATATGGCCTTCCCAATAAGTGACATCTGTTGTCTTCTGAAATCTTTCGATTAATGCCATGTTCTCACCTCCTAAATTAGGAAATCCGAAATTCGAATATCGAAATCCGAAATGGTTCGACTTTGCTCACCATCCTGAGCTTGTCGAAGGACAAATCCGAATGTTCAAAGACCCAATGCCCTAATCCTTGAGATGGTTTCGAATTTCGTGCTTCGAGATTCGAATTTTATCTTTATTGAATGGGTTTGAAATATTTAATGTCTGTAATGGATCCGGTTCTTTCTTCAGGTGGTTTCCAAACCGCTTTTACTTTCATGCCCCGGTAGATCTTCCATGGATCCACTTCGCCAAGATGGTGAAGAATACCCATTCCTTTTGAAGCGCCATCAATCTCAATGATGGATAGGGTGATAGGGCGAACCCCTCCTTTAATATCAAGACGAGCGGCCTTCCAGTCCACATGCCCTATGATCCAGGAATTGACAATGCCTGTATCCTGAACGCAAACCCATTCGCCTGTCGGAACCCAGCAGAGTTCACAGAACATTCTTGGGGGAAGCAAGATACGATGGCATTTGTCACATTTCTTCCCAATGATCTTTCCATTTTTCAGTTCTGCCAGGTAACGGCCAATGGCAGGGCCATTGTCCCAAGCATATTTCAATTTGGGTTCCCACCTTACAGAAAGTACCTTACCTTCTAATATCTCCTCTGCACTCAGTTTCGTTGCAGTTCCTTCAACCATTTTTTCTGTAATCTCCATAGATTCACCTCCTTCTTACTTTCTTAATACGACAACGGTTCCAACCTGCATCAGGTCACCCCAGGCATTGGCCACGCCACAGGTCGGATTTCCAGGAACCTGTCGTTTTCCTGCAGCTCCTTTTAATTGTAAGTAAACCTCCATGATCTTCATCAAACCTGCAGCGGCAATGGGATTTCCAACTCCAAGAAGTCCACCCGATGGAGAACAGGGGAGGTTTCCATCCCTATTGAAGTGACCGTTTACCAGCATCTCAACCGATTTTCCCCGGGGAGCAAGCAAGAGTCCTTCAATGTGATGGAGTTCTTTGTAAGTGAAAGGATCATATGGCTCTGCCACATGGATCTCTTTATGAGGCTCTTTAATACCAGCCATTTTGTAAGCTTGACGCGCTGCCACTTCAAGGTAATCTGGATAGTAGAGGTCCCTTGTGCACCAGTAGGCTGTATCGAGGCACCAGCCGACCCCATCGATCCAGACCGGTTTTTCATCCACACGGCGAGCCACATGTTCTGCAGCCAGAACCATAGCGCACGCTCCGTCGCTGGTGGGGCTGATGTCGAGGCGATTCACAGGGTATGCTATGATCTCTGAATTGAGAACATCTTGGACCGTGATTTCTCCGGGCAACTGAGCAGAGGGATGATCCATGGCATTCTTCTTGTTTTTCACAGCGACCAATGCAATATCCTCTTTCCTGTAGCCCCAGGTCGTCATAAACCGCATCATCTCAATAGCAAAGATATAGATGAGGGTAGGGTAAAGGGGTTGCTCTGTCGTGTGGTCGAAGATCGTGAGAAATGCTCCTGCCGGATGGGGATAGGCACAAGACATCTTCTCTTCTGTCACAACGAGGCAGGTATCAAACATGCCGGAAGCAACATGAAACCAGCCATGAGCGGGTGAGAGAACGCCTGTTCCTCCACCCACAAAATGCCTCATATAGGGTTTCCGAAAGGCTCCCGCCCCATCCGAAAGATATTCACCTTTCATATGAACACCATCAAATGCATCAGGCGCAGAACCCATCACAACACAATCAATATCCGAAAGTTTCATTCCACAGGAATCCAGCGCCATTTTGGCAGCTTCATAAGCTAATTCCTTTGGAGTCTCTTGGGCATTGCGGTAAAATTTTGTGATGCCTGCTCCAATAATTGCTACTTTTCTCATTCTGTCACCTCCTCTTTAATTGCTTAGGATCGCCACTGTTCCAGTGGTCGTTGGTACTCCTCGCCAGCTCTGAGCCAGTCCAGTGGTCACATTTTTAAGCTGATTCTTCCCTGCCTCTCCACGCAACTGCCGGACCACTTCCAGAACCGTATGCCCGCCGTTGAGTTCAAAGAGGTTTCCCACACCAAGACATCCTCCCGAAGGGTTGACAGGAAATTCACCGGAGATTTCAGTTCCACCGATTTCAGTGAGAGGTCCAGCTTCTCCTTTTTTGCAGATTCTCATGGCCTCAAGGTGCTGGAGTTCTTTATAGGAGAATTCATCGTTGATTTCTGCGAAATGAATCTCTTTTCTTGGATAACGAATCCCTGCCATCTTATAAGCCATTTCAGCGGCAATCTTTGCATAAATGGCTTCTCCCCAATTTCGGGTTTCGAGACCAGGTGTATCGGAACACCATCCGATTCCTCTCACCCAGATAGGTTTGTCAGAGAGAGTTTTTGCAGTTTCCTCATCTGCCAGAACCATGACCACAGCTCCATCGGAGTGAGGAGCTATGTCCATCTGAGTCAGAGGATAGGCAACGACCTCTGAATTGAGCACATAATCTAAGTTGATTGGAGCTCCATGAGCAGCAAGGTCATTGGCCAGAGCATTCCTCTTATTCTTGACAACGACCTTTGCACACTGTTCTCGTGTTGTCCCGGTTTCATACATGAACCTTGCCATTTCCATGCCGGCTACAGCATGAGGACTCTCTTTGAGAGGCCGGTTATAGATGGGATCCATGGCAAAAGTGACCATATCGGAGAGGGTTAGCATATTGGATGCCTTCGACATTCCCTGAACCACCATGATCTTTCCAACTCCCGAAAGAATCATCATATAGGCCGAGGCCAGAGAATGGATCACATCTCCTGTAATCGAATAGATAGGTCGCAGGACAGCGCCTAACTGATCGGGACAATATTCATCAGCAATGCTATAGCCTTCCAAAAAGTCCTCAGAGGTGGCTACAAAGGCATCCACATCTTTCGGCTCAATACCAGCCTCAAGATAGGCTTTGGTAGCCGCCTCATAGGTCAACTCCCGGTAGGAGACATCAGGTGTGGTGGCACGAAATCCCGTTGTTCCTATCCCAACAATTGCAACACGTTTTGACATTGCAGGTTTTCCTCCTTTCTCTGAGTTTCAACTCTTAACTTTGAACTTTGAACTTTGAACTT
>CAKZKY010000289.1 GCA_937124575.1 uncultured Pseudomonadota bacterium
GAATGTGCGCCCCCTCGGACCAATCCATTCAACCGCCAAGCCTCCCCAATTGTAGAATAGAATTTCTAATGTTTTTAACTGGTTGTAGTTATTTCGCAAAACTATTTAATCCCATCTCAGAAACAAATTCGGGACAGACCTAAAAATTTCTCTTGACAAAGTTAGTATAATCTATTAAAGATAGGATATCCTAATTTAAGGAGGGAGACAATGGAAGCATTGACCCCAAGTTTGGAAGATTACCTGGAAGCCATATGGACAATCAACTTGCGAGATAAGGTCGTGAGGGTCAAAGATATAGCGGCATCCCTTGGCGTCACGACTCCCTCTGTTGTGGGTGCTATCAAATTGCTTGCCTCAAAGAATCTTGTCAGGCATGAGAATTATGGCTATGTCGAACTGACGGATCAGGGAGCTGTAAAAGCTCGGGAGGTAGAGGATCGGCATCGGTTGTTATTTTCGCTTTTTTACGATCTCCTCGGAATTAATAGGGAGACTGCCTATCAGGATGCGTGTAAAATTGAACATCATCTGTCAGAGGAAAGCGTCACGCAAATGAAACGGTTCATTCAATTCTTTGAGGAACACCCGGAGGAGAAGTCACGGCTCGCATCAAGCTTGAAGAAACCCACCGTAAAGGAGGAAGTGAGTGTCCTAAAGGAGAAAAATGAAATGATCACATTAGGAGATCTCAAACCCGGAGAGAAGGGGCACGTGGTTAAAATCAGGGGGCCGGGAAGGCTGCGGAAGAGGCTATTGGATATGGGAATGATTCCAGGAACTGAGGTTCAACTAAAAAAGGTCGCCCCTCTGGGAGACCCTGTGGACATTCTAATCAAAGGATATCACCTCTCTTTGCGAAAGGACGAAGCCGAGAGCATCCTGATTACGAGAGGTAAATCATCATGATTCCATTGGCGTTGATAAGGGAAGGTGAAAGAGTGAAGGTTTCAAGGATTTCAGGGGGTAGAGGTTTGATCAGAAGAATGACGGATTTGGGACTTCGCCCCGGAGCGGAGATTGAGATGATCACAGCCTCCAGGACAGGCCCTTTGATCATTCGATTAGGGGAGCAACGGCTGGGGATTGGTGCTGGGATGGCCAAAAAGATTTTGGTCGATCTCATCCAATAATTTTTTTACTCCATAAGTTAGGATTCCCTAACATAGTTTAACAATACAATATTACAAAGGGATAATCTTCTTAGAGGTATTAAAATGAGCGCACGTTTAGAGACAGAGGGAAAAAGTTCAGGGACTTTTGAAATTCAAGAAAGAGAGGCCCTTACAAAGACTCCTCCTCTGAGAACGATCAGGGTGGCTGTTGCCGGAAATCCCAACTCCGGGAAATCTTCCCTGATCAATGCCATTGCGGGAACACGGCTCCATGTGGGCAACTGGCCTGGAGTGACTGTGGAGAAGAAGGAGGCCACATTTGAGCACAAAGGGAGAGAGGTTAAATTAGTGGATCTACCAGGAACTTACAGCCTCAGCCCTTATACTCAAGAAGAGATCGTTGCGAGGGATTACCTGATTCACGAGAAACCGGATGTGATCATTGACGTGGTTGACGCCACCAACCTGGAGCGGAACCTCTACCTTACGGTTCAGTTGATGGAACTGGAGATACCGATGGTCATGGCATTGAATATCTACGATGAAGCAGAGGCAAAAGGCTTCACGATCAACACGAAGGCCATGGAAGAGATGCTCGGAGTCAAAGTGGTTCCAACGGTGGCAACAAAGGGAAGTGGCATCGAGCTTTTGCTGGAGAAGGTCATCGAGACTGCCGGAGGTCCCGAACCGAAACGAATAAGCTATGGAACCGATATTGAACAGGCATCTTTGCAATTATTGTCAAAAATTGAGAAAGTCATTCCTCGGATTTCCCAAAAATATCCGATGAGATGGCTTTCCTTGAAACTTCTTGAAGGTGATGAGCAGGTTCGTCAGGAGCTGAATCTCCCTGAAGTCGAACCTTCCGTTCAGGAGGTGATCAGGCATCTCAAAAAGGCGCATGGTTCAGATATCGAATTAATCATGGCTGATGCCAGATACGCCCAGGCAGCAGGTCTGGTTCAGGAAGTATTGAATAAACCTGAATTTACAAAGCTGGAAATAACGGAGAAGATAGACCGCATCCTCCTCAATCGGTTCCTGAGTATTCCCATCTTCCTCGCAGCCATGTGGTTTATGTTCAAACTCACGTTCGATATCTCGACCCCTTTTCAGGATTGGATAGATGGTTTGATTACAGGTCCCTTCACAAGGTGGGCAGAAGGCCTCATGGGTTTGATCCATGCTCCGGAATGGACCATTTCTCTTGTTACGGAGGGAGTCATCGGTGGGGTCGGTTTTGTGCTGACCTTTGTGCCCATCATATTTGGCATGATGTTCTTCATCACCTTTCTTGAGGGAAGCGGATACATGGCACGGGCGGCCTTTATCATGGACAGGGCTATGCATGCCATGGGGCTTCATGGGAAGTCCTTTATTCCAATGCTCCTCGGTTTTGGATGCAATGTGCCCGGTATCTATGCCACGAGAACTCTTGAAAACCGAAGGGACAGGGTCCTTACTGCCCTGCTGATCCCCCTCATGTCTTGCGGTGCAAGACTCCCCGTGTATGGACTCTTCGTTGGTGCCTTCTTTTCCAGCAATGCGGGGACAGTCATTTGGTCTCTTTATGTATTGGGAATTGTGCTTGCGGTGATCCTTGGACTCCTCTTTAAGAAGACCCTTTTCAGGGGGGAAGTGCCTCTGTTCATCATGGAGCTTCCCCCTTATCGGATGCCTACCTTAAAAAGCCTGCTGATTCACACATGGGAGAAAGGAAAACACTTTCTCATCAAAGCAGGGACCTACATCTTTGCTGTCTCTATCATCGTCTGGTTTCTTTTCAACCTTCCATGGGGAGTTGAAAACAAGAAGGATTCCTATCTCGGAAAGGCAGGTGAGGTCATCGCACCGGTGATGGAGCCTCTGGGATTTGGAAACTGGGAGGCAGCCTCCTCATTAATCACTGGCCTCATTGCTAAAGAAATTGTTGTTGGTACCATGGGGCAAATCTATGTGGGTAAGGAGGAAGAAAAAAAGGAGAAAGTATCTCCCGCGTTGACAGAGGACTTGATGGAGATAGGACGCTCCTTTGCAAGGGCAATCAAGGAGTCGGCCTCAAACGTATGTTCAACCTTCGGAATAGCAAGCCTCTCAGCGGAAGAGGATGAAGAGCAGAAACCCCTGCGATCGGCCATTCAAAAACTTTTCACCCCTCTTTCCGCTTATGCATTGATGGCATTTGTCCTTCTCTATATGCCATGCGTGGTCGTTCTCATCGCCATGAGGCATGAATTCATGACATGGAAGTGGTCGGGAATTGCTTTTGTTTACCAGATGGTCCTGGCATGGATGGTGGCGTTTGTGATCTACCAGGGAGGGAAGCTACTGGGTTTAGGATAGATGAGAGGTGAACCATGGGAATCTGGGAAATTGTGTTGGTTGTGCTGATTCTTGGGTGGGCATTTTTTCTGCTATACCGCTCCCTCTGGAAAAAAAGAGGGTATTGTCCTGGATGCGATCATAGAAAATGTGAGGTGAAGAAGATATGTGCGTCGGATTAATCGGAGGAATGGATAGACTTAAAAGGCATTATCTGAAGGAAGCGGAGAGGTTCGGCGTAGATCTCAAAGTCTTTAGCCGGTGGGAAACGAACCTCTCAAAGAAGATCAACTGCCTCCATGCATTGATTGTATTTACTGATAAGGTTTCTCATATGGCAAGAAAGGAGGCGATGGAAGTTGCGAGAAGCAGGCAAATCCCTGTCTTCATGTATCATTCGAGCGGAATATGCACGCTAAGGAACGGTTTGGATTCTATAATAAATAACATGGAAGGAGAATAAGCCAATGAAAAAGATCCTCGTATCCGTTGTTTCAATCACCACTTTGATTCAATTAATTTTTCTATCTCAAGTTTTTGCCGCCCATCCCCTGATCACCGATGACACAGGCACTCAGGGAAAGGGAAAATTTCAGGTTGAGGTCAATAGCGAATTCAATTTTGACAGAGAGAAAAAGGAAGGGGTAAAGACTAAAGAGAGAAGCGGGGAAGTCGCAACAATTCTATCATATGGAATCCTGGACAATGTGGATGTTGTGCTTGGCATACCTTTTCAGTGGTTCAGTGTAAGGGAAGAGCATGAAGAGACAACGAAATATAGAGAAAGTGGAATATCGGACCTGTCGCTGGAGGTCAAATGGAGATTTTTCGAAAAAGAGGGTTTTAGCTTTGCCTTGAAGCCAGGTCTTACCCTCCCTACAGGAAACGAAAAGAAAGGTCTCGGCAATGGCAGGCCCTCCTATGGCCTTGCGTTTATCACAACAAAAGAGTTAGGGCCGTGGGCTTTTCATTTCAACCTTGGCTACACCCGAAATGAATACAAACTTCGGGAAGATAAAGAAGCGAACCGGAAAGATATCTGGCATGTATCGCTTGCATCAGAAGTGGAGGTAATAAAAAATCTTAGATTGGTCAGCAATATCGGTATGGAACGAAACCCTGAGAAAGGATCAAATAGACCCCCTGCCTTTGTCCTGGGCGGATTCATCTATTCGATCTCCGAAAAGATTGACATCGATTTGGGAGTCAAGGCTGGATTGAATAAACCAGAGACCGATTGGACCATCCTTTCAGGGATAGCCTTTCGGTGGTAAAAGCAGGAAACTTTTTGAACGAGCAACAACTCTTTTTCTTGACAAAAATTGTGAAATCAATTACATAAACACCGAAACCAAAGCCACGAAGGTTCGGGTCTGAAGACCTGTAATCCGTGGCTTTTTTATTTAGACGAAAACGAAACCATGGAGGTTTTGTGTCTTGCCGAAGCAAGGTCCTCCGTGGTTTTTTTATGGGAAAGATAAGCGAAAAGAAATGGGAGGAGGTGAAAAAAAGATTTCCGAGGGTTAAGGTTCGGGACAGGGCGTGACCATCGGCCTAAAACGAGGAACACGCCCCGCCCTCAGGAGCGCATCGCAAAACCAATGCCCCCTTAAACACTATCTTACCACAAGAAAGGGGGGGAGAAAAGACTTGAAGGAGGTTTTTTATGAAACGAGGGACAAAGA
>CAKZKY010000290.1 GCA_937124575.1 uncultured Pseudomonadota bacterium
AAAAAATACCCACACGAAAGCCAGATGAACCTGAAAAGAAAAAGGGGCGCCAAAGCCCCTCTCTCTTAAAGCAGAATCTTTTCCTATCAATTGCCATGTGATAAGGGTTCTGTCCAATAGGTTGATGTTGGTCGTTATCGAAGCCCGTTTCGATGCCTTTTGGTCGAAGCTGGAAGCCCATTTTTTATCAAGCGTGGGACTTCTTTCGTCTCACTTCGATACAAGCATCATCACCGTTAAACGGCATTCTTTTGAACCTTAACCTCTTCCTTCTATACCCCTACGCCTCTGAACAATCCTGCCCCTCCGAAAAACAGCGGAGTCAGAATCGCCGCAAAAATTAAACCAAAAAAGATAACTAGGGGGAGGAAAACCGCTAAGACCGCTTTCCCAGTGGTCATCCCATGCCCTTCCCTCACGCCGATCACAATAAGGACGATCATATAGATGGATCCAACGAAATTTCCAACAAACGGTATAATGTAAAAAAGACTCGTGCAGAACGAATAGGAGATTGCTCGAAAAGTCGCTTGAAATCCTCTCTTGTTTCCACCTATGATCATGATGCAGAGATGGGTGATCACGCTTCCCAAAAAAATGGAAAAGACGACCGTGAAAGGAATTGAAATCATCAAGAAAGTAAGGATAAGATTATAAGGGATGAAGGTATGAACCTGTGCAGGGATGAAGGCGGAGAAGAAGAACCACTGATAGATCAATAATACTCCGATTCCAATAATCCCCGAAATGATCCCATAGATGAGCGGAGACCAGTATCCTTCTCCTGCTGAAACCTTTTTAAAGAATTGAACAGGGGAAAAAAGAGCTTCCTTCGTGGTTCTAAAATAAGCGCTGAATAGCCCTCCACCACTTTCCCATGGTAAAACCTTCTCTTCTGTAGAAATCTCTCGAACCTGGTCTTCAATCGATTTGGCCTTTTCCTGATACGGCACGAACTTTGAGATGACAAGGCCACATTGAATGCACTCATTGCGTTCGGGCTGTTCAAACCCGCATTGGGGGCAAGTCATTATAGGACCAGTAGGGAGCTTCTGTTCGAGCCTTGACTTTGGTCGGTATATCGGTTCGGGTTCCTTCGAGATCTCTTCCACTTCTAAATCAAGCTCTTCTTCAACCCTCACCTTTCCCCCGATCTCCTCAAGCGCTCTCACATATCGCTCCATCTCCTCTTTCGGGATCCCCTTTTTCACGACGATAGGAACTCTCTGAAGCAAGCTTTCTGCTCTCTGAGGAGTGAGGTTGAATCTCTTTTGAAGGCCTTGAATTAATCGGGTCTCCTCTTCTGGCCCGGCCACTTTCAGCCCTAAAAAGATCACTTTATAAAGGCCCATCGGTTCGCCTCCATACCCCTAACCAAACCACTTCATCTTAGTTACCATATTCGACTTCAAACTACAAGTATGATTTAGTCAGATATAAGGCTTCTTCTGCCGGCAATGGTAACGATGCCCGCCCTGTACCATATTAGGTTCAGGGCCCATATCGTCTATGAAGGGCTACGTATGTAGTGTTTAATGCTTTTAAACATAACCGTTACCGAATGACGAAACGAGCCTCGTAACCATAACCTTAACCCAGATCCGTTGAGTATTTTCATTTTTTGTGGGAGGCCAGGCGGTCATGACTATTCGTTATCATTTGTGTAATGCGTAATGATAAATTGCAAAACCTTTCTGAATCTGGAATAATCTTCAAGGTCAAACCCTAACGGATCATGCTCGACATCAGAGGAGGACAATATGAAAACAAGAATGACTGAGCTTTTAGGGATCCAACATCCGATCATGCTTGCTGGGATGGCTTTCATCAGTCTACCCAAACTCGTTGCCGCAGTGTCAAACGCCGGAGGAATCGGAATGCTAAATTCTGTGGCTTATACACCCAACCAGGTGAGAGAGGTGATCAAAGAGATCAAATCTCTCACCGATAAACCTTTTGGAGTCAATGCCACTCTGGTCATGCCCAATGCAAGAGAAAATATTGAGATCGCCCTCGAAGAAAAAGTACCGATCATCAATTATGCGCTGGGTAAAGGGGATTGGATCATTAAAGCGGTTCACGCTTATGGTGGCAAGGTTCTGGCAACGGTGGCCATCGAGAAACATGCTCGCCGTGCTGAAGCAGACGGAGCCGATGCTCTGGTGGTTACAGGGCATGAGGCCGCTGCCCATGGAGCAGAGGTAGGCACGTTGGTATTGATCCCTTCGATCGCCTCCCAATCGAAACTTCCCATCATTGCCGCCGGAGGTTTTTGCGACGGGAGGGGATTAGCTGCGGCACTGGTTTTAGGAGCGGATGGAATCTCCATGGGAACCCGATTCATGTTGACTCAGGAATGCGAGATGCATGAACAAGCAAAAGCTCTTTCTCTCAAAGCCGGAATGGAAGATACCATCCTCTCGGACAGGATTGACGGTCTGCCTGGAAGATGGCTTAAAAATCCTGCTGCGCTCAAGATGGCTAAGGGAAGACCATCGCCCTTTCAGGCCTTCTCCAGTGCCCTTCAGATCAGACGAATGATCAATGTCCCCTTTTATAAACTTTTACTCGGAGGGCTTAAACAGCGTGGCGTGCAGGATCTGGCTCGCCAAGCGCTCGGTTTGAAAGGGCTGAGAGTAGCCATTGAGACCGGCGATCTTGACAATGGTGTCTTACCGATCAGCCAGGCCATCGGTCTGATGAAAGATCTGCCAACCTGCAAAGACCTTATCGAACGTATCGTTGCTGAGGCCCAAGCAGTCCTGGAAGCTGCCAGAATAAAAGCGACTGCCTGAAGTTGATTGATCTAAGGAGGGAATAGATATCAATGATACGACGAAACCTGAACCATCCCGAAGTGAAGGCAACCCGCTACATCGCCCATGGAGGAGGCATCGCTCACATGATTCTTACCACTCAGTATCTGAGAACCCTCATGTTCCTGGCTCATGCCTCCGTTCCGCCAGGCAACAAACTTCTTGGTCATATTGACCCAATGGAGGAGATCTATATCATCCAGAAAGGTCAAGGCTCTATGCAGGTGGGCGATGAAATCTGCGATGTGAAACCTGGAGACGCCATCCATATTCCTATTGGTCAATACCACGAACTAACCAACACAGGCGGTGAGGAACTGACCCTCCTGGTCATAGCTGGCCTTATTCCCGAATGAAAATGCAAAAATGAATCAAACTCAACCCCGTAATGATAGAATAACGGTATATGGTTTATGGCTTATAGTTTATAGTTTATGGTCTATCGTCTTTCATCTCTCATCTCTCATCTCTCGTCCATCGTCTATCGTCCATCGTCTCTCGTCCTTCTTCCCTCCTCTCTCGTTCTCTCAATCTTTCCTGTGCCTCAACAGCCAGAAAAGTCCAATGACGATTAAAAGAATGGGTAAAAAATAGAGTTTGATTACTTCTGGTAAAGAAATATGGATGGAGTAGTACTTTCCGCACAGAATCAAGATTCCAACGATTGTGGTCACCCAGGCGCCAATGCTTCTCCGATTTCGGAAAAGACCTCCAACTCCAAGTGCCACAACCACCCAGGGCCATCCTTCTCTTAATCCATACCCTGCTCCCATCCGATCCAGGAAAATCAGAGCTCCCAACACGATCATGACCAATCCAAAACCCATCTTGAGCCTCCTTTCTGGTTACTGCCGTGTGAAACGATTCTCGAAGCCAATGGTTCCAACTGAAACGAAATCGCTACTTTTCCATCTTGAAATATTTCTTCAAATTCTTCATAATAGACGCCATGAGCGATCTCTATTTTCAATACATCATCTCTACCAAAAAGGCAATCAATTCCACACATTCTAAGGGGGAGTGCCTATGGATCCGAAATTGGTCAAACAGTTAATTTCTTTCTTCATCCTCCTCTTTGGATGGACAATTGTTATTCTGCTGGTAGGCCCCAAGTAAGACTATCAAGAGGTTTGAGGTTATTTAGAAATTGGAAATTGTTTGGTCCCTCCTAGGCGAGATTAGAATTTGATTTATAAGCCCACGTAGCTCAACGGCAGAGCTGCTGATTTGTAATCAGCGGGTTGGCGGTTCAAATCCGTCCGTGGGCTCCATGTATTTATTCCTCAAAAGTTCAAGAAAACCAACCGGTCTTCCAATCTCCTCCCATTCACCAATCCAGCATCTAACCGGTGGTGGACAAGAAATCCGCAATCCTTTTCCCAGCTTCAGAGTCAATTTTGCTCAATCCGGAGATCCCCTGCTTTACCCGTCTCACCCACCCCTTCCCTCTCAGTTGGATCTCCTCCCAAACCATCCGGATATCCCCGGGTCGCTCCTCAATAAGGATTGAAAAAATTTGTGCTCCCTGGCGGAGATCCTTCGCCCGCTTCGTGT
>CAKZKY010000291.1 GCA_937124575.1 uncultured Pseudomonadota bacterium
TATTAGAGAGAGAATCATAGAGAAGGGCCATCAAGCGATCATCGTCGATCTCAGCCTCAATCTATGGGATACATCTTCCTTTAGATCCGATATAGGCCAGCAACAGATAGCCGACGAGAGCGGGATGAAATTGGAGGAATTAACCTCAATGGCTCAAGAGGAGGCGTGCACCGTCGTTATCAAGGGTGCTACCAGCCTCGTGGGTAAACTTTACCGGTCCGGGAAATTGAACGGTATTCTGGCGCTCGGTGGCACAGTAGGAACGTCAATGGGTTGCGCTGTGATGAGAAGTTTACCATTGGGTATCCCCAAATTGATGGTCTCAACTTTTGTTAGCGATATCCGACCATTTGTAGGCAATAAAGATATTGTCTTTTTTCCATCGAACATTGATATGTTCGGGCTGAACCATATCTCCAAAAGGCTTCTGGCCAAAGCTGCAGGGGCTATTGTAGGGATGGTCGAAGCCGATACAGTTCCTTTCACGCTGAAAAACCCATCATTGGGATGTCAGTGCGTGGTGATAAGGCCCCATGTGTTGATAGGGTAAAGTCTCTGCTTGAGAAGAACGGATTTGAAGTGATCTGTTTCCACGCCGTGGGCCAGGGGTTGCTCTTGGAAGAATTGGTAAGGGAAGGGATCATTGGAGGTGTATTAGACCTCGTCCCAGCTGAAGTGAATGAGTACCTCTTTGGAGGAATGTTCAGCGCTGGTCCAGAGCGTTTAGAGGCGGCGGCTAAAAGGGGAATCCCCCAGCTGATTAGCACAGGTGGGATAGAATTCGTCTGTTTTCCAGACGAAAAGGTTATTCCACCACCGTTTAGAAAACGAAAGAGGAGAGCTCATAACCCCAATGTCATTGCGGTCTGGCTGAATAAAAAGGAGATGATCCAGGTAGCTAAGGTAATGGCAGAAAAGTTGAACCTGGCTAAGGGCCCAACAGCCGTGATCATTCCAATGAAAGGCTTCGGTGGAGGGGGTTGGACCATCGATCCAAAACTGATTCCCGTCTTGATCAGCACCCTTAGGGAAGAACTAAAACCTGAGATCGAAGTGATGGAAGTCGATGCCCACATCAATGACAGCTCCTTTGCCAATGCAGCTGTAGAACTCTTTCTTAAGTTGATGAACAAAACGAAAGAATGAGGGGATTGCAATAGGCTTCATTTTATATCCTCAGAATCAAGGACCCTAATAAAATTAGGAACGTCCGTGAAGTTCTATTCTTCTTGTGTGCCACCCCCGAATTATCAACAATTAATGATTTTTGAAATTGACGTCTTTGATAGGTAAACAGGGTGAGGAATAAAATGGATGATTCCATCTTTAAAGGGTTTCGAGAGATAAATCGCCAACATTTCCACCAAATCTGGAAAAAGGCTCAAAAAGGCGAGTTACAGACCTTAACTGAGGAGGAGCAGCGCATCGGAAAAATTATGCTTGACCATTCTGATGAGTATTTCAATCAGTTTGAATTCGCTGATGTCCTGGCTGATCACCAATATGATCCTGAGACGGAAACGAACCCTTTTTTACACGTTGCCATCCACGCCGTTGCGGAGAAGCAGGTTCAGGATCGTGACCCCATCGAAGCATTCCAATTCTATAATGCCATGCTCCATAACAAATGCAGTCGGCATGATGCCATTCATCTTCTCGGAGACATCCTGATAAGATTTACCCATTATGTCCTGAAAGAGAATAAGCCCTTTCCACTCAACCGCTACTGTAAAACCTTGAAAGAACTAAAATCCAGGAAACCGGAAAAGATCCCTCAACTTCTGGAAGATATCGAGTTTTATGAAGAACAACAGGAGTATGGAAAAAGTGGATCGAATCCCAAAATCGAAAGGTTTTTGGCCCAATTAAAGCGAAAACATCCTCACCTTCGGGCTTACGAAGAGGATGACCTCGACTGGTGGGAAGATGGAATGACGATGTTGGAATTGGGTGATTTGAAAGGAGCTGAGAAAAAATTTGAACAACTCATCCTTGCAGAGCCCGAACACCATGATGGTTATGAAGGACTTGCGATGGTCTATCAAAGAAAAGGCAAAAAGGAAGAAGCTCTCCTTCTTATCGAACATGCCCTCACCTTGGCAAAAGGATTCTTTGAAGACGGGACACTGGATCAAGAAATTCTTGATGAGATGGAGGAGAAAAAGCAAAAGATCTTTAAAATGAAATAGCGTGTATGTGAATGCCAAAAGGAGTTCAGAGGCCTTTGTGGATATGGAGGGATTTTCGTAAAAGAATTTGATTTTACCCTATTAAACATATTAAACATAAAAATACC
>CAKZKY010000292.1 GCA_937124575.1 uncultured Pseudomonadota bacterium
CGGGTATTGAGTGGGTAACTTCCTCTTATATTAAGGGGCGGTGTGGAGGGGTTACCTTATACAAAGAAATTGCATCGCTTCCATAATTCCCCCTTCATCCTCGATTTCGTGAGAAACGCAGGATTAAGGTGGGAATGAAGTGAGGGTCGGTTTAGAGGGGGAAGCATCTACACAAAAACCTTCGGAATTTTGATTCTCATTCTTTATGGGTCTTTACGAAAAAACGCGCTACTTATTGATGGGCGACCGAGGACTCCTTCTCGAATTTGGAGATGAGGTTAGTCACAAAATCAATGAGAAAGTCAGAAGGATGGCCATCGCCATTCGTTTTGAAGCCATTGAAGGGATCATCGAAACCATCCCTACCTACCGATCCTTACTCATCATCTACGATCCCCTAACCTTACCTCTCGTTCAATTGAAAAAAAGAGTCCAGAAGATAGAAGAAGAACTTCGAGAGATTCCATTGCCAGAGCCAAGATTGACCCGAATCCCTGCTGTCTACGGAGGCATCTATGGACCGGATCTCGAATTGGTAGCTCAATACCATCAAATCACTCCTGAAGAGGTGGTTCGCCTCCACACCAGCAAACCTTACTTCATCTACATGATCGGCTTTATGCCCGGTTATCCTTACATGGGAGAGCTTCCGGATCGCCTCGTGATGCCACGTCTTAAAACGCCGAGGCTCTCTGTCCCCAAAGGTTCTGTGGCCATTGCCCAGAAACAGACTGGCATCTATTCGATGGAAAGTCCTGGCGGCTGGCAGATCATCGGCAGAACCCCGGTGGAGCTATTTGATCCCCAAAAAGAACCTCCTTCCCTCCTTCAGATGGGGGATTTGGTCCAATTTGAACCGATAAGTGAAAAAGAGTTTGAGGAATGGAAAAAGTAGCAGCCTTTGAAGTGATTGAACCCGGTATTCTGACAACGATTCAGGACGCTGGCCGTTTCGGCTTCAGTCAATTCGGTGTTCCTCCCTCTGGAGCCATTGACCCCTACTCCTTCAGGGTGGCCAACTTACTGGTCAATAATTTGAGAAACGAAGCCTGCCTCGAAATAACCTTGTCAGGACTGAAGATAAGGGCCTTTGGAGAGTTCATCATTTCCATCACAGGTGGAGATTTCTGCCCCACACTCAATGGCGACCCCCTTGAGATGTGGCAAACCCACCTTCTCATCGAGGGCGATACCATTGCTTTTAAAAAAGTCCGTTCAGGATGCCGAGCCTATCTCTCTGTGAGTGGAGGATTCGTTGTCCCTCAAGTGATGGGAAGTCGATCCACCTATCTCTCAGGAAAGTTTGGTGGTCTGGAGGGAAGGCCCCTAAAAAAAGGAGATATCCTTTATAGACCTGATGCCTCTTCTCCGCTCGACCGATCAGGACTTCAATTTCCAAAAGAGTGGATCCCTCTCTTTGAAAAAGAGGTGATCCTCCGAGTGATTCCAGGTCCTCAGGACAATCATTTTACAGAAAAAGGGTTTCAAACCTTCTTTTCTTCAGCCTATGAGGTATCTCCTCAGTGCGATCGGATGGGGATTCGACTTAATGGTCCAAAGATTGAGAGAAGACCGGATGTGGAGGAATCCATCATTTCTGAAGGTTTTCTCTCGGGCGCCATTCAGGTCCCTGGCGATGGAAACCCAATCATCATCCTGACCGAACTGGTGACCGGTGGTTATACAAAGATTGCAACCATCATTTCAACGGACCTAACCAAAGTGGCGCAACTTAAACCGGGAGACCGTGTCCGGTTCGATCCCGTCTCCATTGAGGAGGCCCATCGGCTCTTGAAAGAACAGGAAGACCGACTCGAAGGGTTTAGAAATTCCCTGCATTGAAATTGACGTTTGTCGTTTTCCAACCTCGTATGGAGGCTCTATCTTCGTTTTTCGGTTAGGGTAACGAGGCCCGTTTCGGTTATCGGTAACGGTTAGGTAAAAAAATTAAAAGACGATCAACGTAACCTTTTACGAACGGTATGGGCTTCGTCACCGTTACTTTAAACCCTAATATCCGTATTTAAGGGTTGGAAGGAATCTCAAATTCATAAAGCTCTGCGTGGGAGCCAAAGTAGATCATCCTTCCTGAAATGGCCATGCCCGAGGTGATGGGTACAGGAGGTTTGGCCAGAGGAAAGACCTGATCTTTCCCGGATTCGATGAAAAAGATCATCTCCTGGGTAAGCCCATAGAGTAATCCATCCGGTCCCATCTGAAGAGAGACATCCAACGGACGTTTCAGCCCAAGATCAAAAACCTTTCTCACCTCTCTCCTTTCCGAATCGAAGATAAA
>CAKZKY010000293.1 GCA_937124575.1 uncultured Pseudomonadota bacterium
TCGGTTTAAAAAATAAATCTTCGGTTCATTTGGGTTATGATTATTGTGCTATAATTCGATGAATAAAACGTGTGGAAGGTGATAAGATCAAATGTATGATTGCAAGACTTGCCCCCAAGTTTTTCTTCTCCCTTATCCCTCCAGCGGAGCTGGGCGACCTGATTAAGAAGGGATTGGTTTTGGGACGATGGATGGTGAGTGAGTGGATAGAAGGGTTAAGTTAAAGCCCATTTCTCGATAAAGAAATGGGCTTTAACTATTTGAGGGATTCGAGTTTTTTCTTGGCAATGTCAGCCTGTTCGCTTTGAGGGTATCGGTCCATCACCCGTTTGAGAAGGCTTCTGCCATTCGTCTTATCCCCAAGCTCCAGAAAGGCAAGGCCCTGCTTGAGCAGGGCTGAAGAGACCTTATCTCCTTCCGGATATTTGGCGATCACTTTCTCATATTCAAGGATTGCCTTCTCGTAATCTTTTTTTAGAAAGTAGGTTTCTCCGATCCAAAACTGAGCATTATCGGAGAGTTCCGAAGTGGGAAACTGTTTGAGAAATGCCTCAAATTTTCTTCGGGCACCGTCGAGATCGCCTCTTTGCAAGGTGTCGTAAGCATCCTTATAGAGGCTTCCTGCCGCTGTGGAGGTGACTTTGGGCTCGGGCGGAGGTTCTTTTTCTTTGGCAGAAATCGTTTTTTCGAGGTCTGCCAGTTTCGATGTGAATTTCGCATCCACACCTCGAACTCGGTCATCCATTCCTTTTAACCGCTCTTCATAGGCCCGATTTCTCTCTTCAAGGGACCGGTTTCTTTCCTCCAAAGATCGGTTCCTCTCCTCCAAGGCTTTGCTTCTTTCTTCCAAGATTCTGAGTCGAACTTCAACATCTTCTTTCATCCGTGCTATCTCTTTTGAAGGAGCTTTGAGAAATTCCTTATGCTCCTCCACGCCCGTGGAGAGCATTCGCATTTCCAACTGAAGGCTTTCGATACGGATCAAGAGATCAGCCCTGGTCTTCTGTCCTTCTGCCTGAAGAGAGGCATGATTTTTATCGTTCTCTTTCCTGAGGGCGATTAGTTCCGCCCGGACTGCCTCGATCTCATTACTGATCACCTCTCTATCTCTCTGAATTCGGCTGATTTCCTTATCGAGCCGCCGGATATCCTTAGCGAGGATCTCAACATCACCCGTTGTGGCACATCCATAAAGAGATATGACGATCCAAAGGATCATTCCAGCTTTTTTCCAATCACCCTTTCTCATCTCGTTCCTCTTTGTTGAGACGTCTTTCTACTCCGTTAGAGAATTTACCGGGTTTGCCCCATGTGAGCTATAGCGCCGAAAAGTCATAGGCTTTCTAATGGGATTTATTTGGCTGTGATGATAAAATCGGCTCTTCGGTTTTTGGCCCAGGCCTCTTCATTCTGTGCTGGATCAAGGGGCCTCTCTTCACCATAACTGATTGTTGAAATCCGATCTCCTGCGATTCCGAGTGAGAGGAGATAATTCTTTGTGCTATTGGCGCGTCTTTCTCCAAGGGCAAGGTTATATTCATTGGTGCCTCTCTCATCGCAATGGCCTTCGATTTGGATCTTCAATTTAGGGAATTTCTTCAAGACTTCAGCGTTCTGTTTCAAAATTTCGGCATCCTGAGGTCGGATATCATACCTATCAAAATCGAAGTGGATCCGTTTGAGGAGCGTGCTTTCATAAACCACTCCCTCAATGCCAGGTGTCTTCTTGGCCACGAGGCTTCTCTCCAGTTCTTTTCTTGCCTCTTCCTCTCTTAACCTTGCTGCCTCTCTCTCCCTTGCCTCCCTCTCCCTTCGCTCTAATTCTTTTGCTTCCCTTTCCTTTGCCAGCCGTTCAGCCTCAAGCCGTGCCGCCTCCTTTTCCGCCACAGAGGGTTCTTCCTTCATTACGGTTTTTTTGGGACACCCCATGAGGATCAGGCCTATACAGAGGATGAATAGGATGGCAATGATGTAACTTTTTCTCTTCATGGCTAACCTCCTCTCAATTTATAAGTGATGTTTGGCGGTCATGATTCCGTATTTTATACAATTGCTCTAAGAAAGTAAAAACCCCGTTAGAGAAACTTCGACCTTCTAACAGGAAAGCTCACACCCCGATAGATGCCAAGTTTAGCACGGGGCAGGCAGCGGGGCTTTCTAACGGGGTAAAGCTCTTGTGGGGTAACTATTCAAAGCGCCTGGACCAGGCCGGGCTTGATTCACCTCCCTTCGATGCAGTCAACGGCCTTTGATTGAATCCATTGGCATTCATGATAAAGATCTTCGATCCCCCTGCTCGTGTGGAGCTGAAGGCGATGTAGCGACCATCCGGTGACCAGGATGGACTTTCATTATGACTGCCATTGGGGGTCAGTTTTTTAAGCCCGGACCCATCGGGCCCGATGGTGAAGATGTGAAATTGGCCTCCCACCCTTCCACAGAAAGCGATCCGATCTCCCTTGGGAGACCAGCTTGGGCTGGTATTGTAATTTCCTTCATAGGTGAGGCGTCGGACATTTGAGCCATCCTGTGACATGATGTAGATCTGTGGAGAGCCTGAACGGTCTGATGAAAATGTGATCCATCGTCCGTCCGGAGACCACCTCGGTGTCGATTCATTTCCATGCCCTTTGGTGAGCCTTCTCGGATTTTCAGCCTTGGCATCCAGGAGATAGATGTCCGATTTTCCGTCCATTCCCATCATCATGACCATCTGTTTTCCATCTGGCGACCAGGAAGGGGAGGCATTCAGTCCAGGATAGGAAGAGAGTCGCTCGAGATTCTTTCCGTCTAAGCCGATCAGATAGAGGTCCGGATTCCGTTTGAGGTAAGAAGTGAAGGCGATTCTCTGACCGTCGGGCGTCCAAGCGGGTGAGATGTTGATGGACTGGTTCTGAGTGATGGGTCGAACATTGGCTCCATCGAAGTCGGCAACAAAGATCTCCCGGCTTTCTCCCTGCCTCACCACAAAGGCGATTTTTGTGGTGTGGACCCCTTTCTCTCCGGTGAGGTGGAGGATGGTCTCATCTGCGATCCGGTGAACCATGGTTCTTAGAAGTTGGAGTTGACCTTCCATCTTTCTTCCGGTGATCTGTTTCTGTTCCACCAGATCGAAGAGATGAAAATTTAATCGGAGATTGAGACCATTTCCCTCGAGTGCCGCTTCGCCCACCAGGAGGATCTCTCCGCCCAAGGAGGCCCATTCTTTTATAGAGGCCATGTCCGGAATGCCTTCCTTCTCTTTGAGATGGGGGGGAAGAGCCGAGTGTTCGATCACCCTGAAGAATCCGGAGATGTTGAGGTTATTGGCAAGGACTTCATAGACCTTGGCTGTGAGTGCCGGAGGGGTTTTCTCGATCGGTTTCCACTTAGGGAGAACAATGGGGATCTGGGTGAAGGTGGGGTCTGTGATGTCGAGGTAAACCCTTGCCTCGGCCCGAGGTATGGAGATGCAAGATAGAATGAGAATGTAAATGAGATAGTTAACCATCTGTAATCAATCCGGGATAAAACGGATTCCGATTTCCAAGCTCTCTGTGTTTAATTCATTTGGGATGGGTGGCAGGGGGTCTGCTTTGATCACTGCCCGCATGGCCATCTTGTCGTAGAGAGCATTACCCGATTTTTTCTCAAACCACGATTTTTGAATCTTCCCGTTCTGTTCTATTATTATGACAATAATGGTCTCTAAGTCAACCTTTTCTTTGAGGAGATGATCGGGAATGGTCCACGAACTTTTGATCTTTGCCCATAACAGACCATAATATTCGCTCAGCTTTGATTCCCGCATGGATGGGGAGAGTGTCGGAGGAGCAATCAGAGGCGTCGGTTGTGGTTCGACCCGAGGAAGAACTGGAGGAGGGGGAGGGGTTATGTCCTCCCGTTTGGCAATTCGTTTCCGGATTTCGTCAAGAGCGGCCTTCCTGCGAATCTCATCCCTCTCTTGCTGAAGGCGATTGAGCGATTCTTTCTTTTCATCCTTCTTTATCTTTTCGACAATATCATCCTTTTTTATCTTCTCAGCTGGTTTTATCTTTTCAACCGGCTTGCTCTTCTCTTCTTTGAGAAGGGGTGGAGGCGGGGGAGGAGCTTCAGGCTCAGGGATGGAAAGGGGCATGAGGGTTACGGTATAGGTTGTAGGACGGACTTTGATCATGGTGGGCCAGGGGTTGAGGCTAAAGAGAATTGCTACCATCAGATGGATGAGAATGGAGATTCCAAAAGTGATCAACCAGGCCATCTTAACCCTTATCGCTTCTCTTTTCTCAGGAATCTGAGAAAGGCTGTTCCGATTGGGGAGAGCGTTCTCCCTCTGTATGTGACGATGTAGATCGGTCTCAGGATCGAATCCATGCCTTCTACACAGATCCCTTCTAAGAGCCCTCTCTGTAACTCGTCTTCTACTGCCCTCTTTGAAATGAAGGCGAGGCCTAAGCCCGCCTTCACTCCTTCTTTTAAGGATGAAGTATTTCCCATTTCCATGACTATATGAAATTGTTGAAGGCTTTTCCCATGCTTTCTCAGAGCTTTTTCAACGACCATCTGAGTTCCGGAGCCTTCCTCCCGAATAATCCAAGGTTGACTCATCAGGTCTCTCAGTTCGACCCTTTTTTTTCTGAGGAGGGGGTGGCCAGGGGGGCAGACCACGATGATTTCATCTTCGGTGTACTTTTCATGTTGGAGGGAAGGGTGATTCATTTTTGCACCGGTAAAACCCAATTCAACGAATCCTTCCAGAATATGGCGGATGATTTCCCGGGTATCACCAATCTTGAGAGAGAGGGTGAAATGGGGATAATCCTTTTTAAATTCACCCATCAATTTTGGGAGGATGTATTCTCCGGGAATGGTGGATGCTCCCAGTGAAAGCTCTCCCCGAATTCCCTGAGAGAATTCGCTGAGAGAATTGATCAATTCTTTGCGGGAAGTCAGAATTTTTAAGGCGAACCGATTGAAGGTTTCTCCGGCCTTTGTTAGACGGACCTCTCTTCCGGTTCGGTCGAAGAGGCGGATCGAGAGCAATTTTTCCAAAGTGAGGATGTGACCGCTTACAGTAGGTTGTGTGAGGAAGAGATCCTCTGCCGCCTTTGAAAAACTCTTTAAGCTGGCGACCCGAACAAAGGTTTCAATATGTCGAAAATCGATGGGTAAATCTCTTTCTTTCACTTTAGAGAGAATATTAAATCCCTTTGGAAGTAATTGCAAGCAAATATTTATTTTCCACCAATAGAATTCAATAGTTCCAATCGTTTTGGTGAATGGGTCCGATTAGAAAACCCTGGAGATTAACCCGTCTCTTCATAAGACAACGAAACTTTAAAAAGGTTCATGAAATAAAAAAACGGCTTGGAAGGATTTCCAAGCCGTTTTTTAACGTATTCTCTCTTTTAGTACATATCGCCCATTCCACCCATACCACCGCCTGGAGGCATTGGAGGATAGGCAGGTTTCTTCTCGGGTTTTTCAGCGACCAGCGCCTCTGTGGTGATCATGAGAGAGGCAACAGAGGCAGCATTCTGGAGCGCCAGCCTGACGACTTTGGTCGGGTCAATGATTCCGGCCTTAATCATATCGGTGTATTCGTCCTTAGCCGCATCGAATCCGACGGCACCCTTTTCATTCTTCACCTTTTCACAGACCACAGAGCCTTCCTGACCAGCGTTATTGGCGATCTGGCGGATGGGTTCTTCGAGGGCTTTGCGGACGATCTCGACGCCGATCTTCTTGTCTCCTTCCACCTTCATCTTTTCTAATGGAGAGAGACAACGGAGGTAAGCGACACCGCCTCCGGGCACGATGCCTTCTTCGACAGCGGCACGGGTCGCATTGAGCGCATCTTCGACACGAGCCTTCTTCTCTTTCATTTCAGTTTCAGTGGCCGCTCCCACATTGATCACAGCCACTCCGCCGATGATCTTGGCTAATCGCTCCTGGAGCTTTTCACGGTCGTAATCAGAGGTTGTCTCTTCAATCTGAGCACGGATCTGTTTCACACGGGCTTCAATGTCATCCTTGTCGCCCGCTCCATCAACGATGGTCGTATTATCCTTATCAACGACGATCCTCTTGGCCTGCCCGAGATCATTGAGTTTAATGTTTTCGAGTTTTATCCCGAGATCTTCGGAGATGACCTTTCCTCCAGTGAGGATGGCAATGTCTTCGAGCATTGCCTTTCTCCGATCTCCAAATCCAGGGGCTTTTACAGCACAGCATTTGAGTGTTCCACGAAGTTTGTTGACGACGAGTGTTGCCAGGGCTTCGCCCTCCACTTCCTCAGCAATGACCAAGAGGGGTTTTCCCATTTTGGCAATCTGCTCGAGGATTGGAAGCATATCTTTCATATTGGAGATCTTCTTTTCGTTGAGAAGGACGTAGGCATTCTCAAGGACCGCTTCCATCTTCTCGGGGTCAGTGACAAAATAGGGAGAGAGGTATCCGCGGTCAAACTGCATTCCTTCAACCACATCGAGGGTGGTTTCCATTCCCTTGGCTTCCTCCACGGTGATGACACCCTCTTTGCCAACTTTATTCATGGCCTCAGCGATGATGTTTCCGATGGTCTCGTCATTGTTGGCAGAGATGGTGCCGACCTGGGAGATCTCTTTTGGGTCTTTGGTCGGTTTGCTCAACTTCTTTAATTCTTTGACGACTTCTTCGACGGCCATGTCAATCCCTCGTTTCACATCCATGGGATTGGCACCAGCCACGACAACCTTCATTCCTTCACGGTAGATCGCTTGAGCCAGAACCGTTGCGGTCGTTGTTCCGTCTCCAGCGGTATCCGAGGTTTTGCTGGCAACCTCCTTCACCATCTGGGCACCCATGTTTTCAAATTTATCTTCGAGATCGATCTCTTTGGCTACGGTGACGCCATCCTTGGTGACGGTCGGAGATCCAAAGGACTTCTCGAGAATGACATTTCTACCTTTTGGTCCGAGAGTCACCTTGACAGCATCAGCTAAGATATTCACTCCCCGCAATATGGAATTACGGGCTTCCTGGTCAAATTTTAGTTCTTTTGCCATTGTCACTACCCTCCATTTCTTTCTTTGAATTGGGTTTCACAATTATTTTCCTTCGATGATTCCAAGGATGTCCTCTTCTCTCATGATGAGGTGCTCTTCTCCTTCGATCTTCACTTCGGTGCCTGCGTACTTTCCAAAGAGAATCCTGTCACCGACTTTCACATCGAGGGGAATCACTTTTCCGTCCTCGGTCACTTTGCCTTTTCCGACGGCAATGACCTTTCCCTCCTGGGGCTTCTCTTTTGCCGAGTCGGGGATGATAATTCCACCCTTTGTCTTCTCCTCTTCCTCAAGTCTTTTAACAATCACTCTGTCCTGCAATGGCCTGATATTCATCTCTTACTTCTCCTTTCTTGAATGATGTGGAAATAGATAAAATTGGGTTTTTGAGAGGGATTTCATGAGACTCTATTTTAAGCATCACCTCCTTAAAA
>CAKZKY010000294.1 GCA_937124575.1 uncultured Pseudomonadota bacterium
AATGATGATGCAGATCAGTAAAGTATTAAACCTCAATTAAATAATCTTTTGGAATCTTCCGTAGGTTTTAGTCATTTCGAGAAGCATCTCTGCGTGAGAAAGAGTCAACTGGTCGGGTAGTAGTCGCCACTCCCAATTTCCACTTGGGGTGGAAGGACGGTTCATCCTTGCCTCTTCTCCAAGCCCCAACAGGTCTTGAACTGGGGTGATGACTGTATTTGCCACAGACATCATCGCAAGCCGGATGAGTTCGATGGGCACCTGTTCAGAAGACATTTCTTTTCCCAGATACTGAAAAATTCTCTTTTTGTCCTGTACAGTCGTTTCATTCTCAAACCATCCCCTCACGGTGTTATTGTCGTGGGTTCCAGTATAGACGACTGTATTGGGAACGAAGTTATGGGGGAGATAGGGATGTTCGGGTTGGTCTTCCCCGAAGGCAAATTGAAGGACCCGCATCCCAGGAAAACCGAACCGATCCATCACCTCTTTCACGTCAGGTGTAATGATCCCAAGGTCCTCTGCGATAAAGGCCTTGGATGGAAATCTCTTCAGGAGGGCTGTGAAGAAATCATTTGCAGGGGCCTCAACCCATTTGCCGTTGATCGCGGTTGTCTCTGTGGCAGGAACTTCCCAGAAGGCGACAAACCCCCTGAAATGATCGAGTCGCAGGATGTCGAAGAGCTGAAGATTATGAGCCACCCGGTTCATCCACCATCGGTAGTCTGTTTTACGTAGGATTTCCCAGCAAAACGTCGGATTGCCCCAGAGCTGGCCGGTCTTGCTGAAGTAATCCGGAGGGACGCCCGCCACTCCTGCGGGTTTTCCTTCTTTGTTAAGATTGAAAATGTCCGGGTGTGCCCAGACATCAGCACTGTCATGGTTAACATAAATGGGAATATCGCCGATGAATCGAATTCCTTTCTGATAGCAGTAGCCCTTCAGAGAGGACCACTGGGTAAAGAAGAGATACTGGTAAAACTTCTCTTTTTCGATTTCATCGCGGAGATCGTTATAGATCCCCTTAAGCGACTCTGGTTTTCTGTCTCTTAGATCTTGTTCCCATTCCACCCATGCTTTTCCATTAAGATGTTTTTTGATTACAGTAAAGAAGACAAAATCTTCCAACCAGCTTTCATTCTTTTTACAGAAGGTTTCAAAAGCGTCTCTTTCTCTTCGGTTCGCTTGAAAGCGCTCATAGGCGCGGTGGAGCAAATGCGATTTGTAAGGGATCACAGAGGTGTAATCACAATGTCCTTTCGGAAATAGGAGATGTTCTTCGAAGTCCCCTTTTTTAAGAAAGCCGGCTTCAAGCAGAGGCTCTGGGCCGATGAGGAGCAGATTACCTGCAAATGCAGAGGGGCTGCTGTAAGGGGAGTTTCCGCAGATCGGATCCGTTGGGTTAAGGGGTAGCACCTGCCAGTAGCTCTGCCCTGTTTTCGCTAAGAAGTCGGCAAACCGATATGCTTCTGGTCCCAGATCGCCGATTCCAAAAGGCGAAGGAAGGGAGGTTATGTGAAGGAGAATGCCACTGGCTCTGTGAGTCATCATCAATAAACCATTATACTTAAATGAGTTGTAGTTTACCAGAGTGGTTGTTTTGGTGTATAATTGTTTTTCGAAAGGAGGGTGCTATGGTAGAAAAGGCGATAAGGCATAGGGTCATCCCGTTATTCTTGTTCGGTTTGCTTTTTTTCATCTCTTCTTGTGCGGTGAATCCAGTTACAGGCAAGCAGGAGCTGATGCTTCTGAGCGAGCGGGACGAAATAAGCCTTGGGCAGGAGACCGATGCGGATATTGTTAAACAGTACGGTATCTATGAAGATAAGAGGCTCACGGCCTATCTCGGTGAGTTGTGCCAAAGGCTGGGTATGGTTTCACACCGACCGCAATTAAACTACCAGCTTAAAATCCTCGATTCATCGGTCATCAATGCGTTTGCCGTGCCTGGAGGGTATGTCTACTTTACCCGTGGGATTTTGTCTGTGATGAACAGTGAGGCCGAACTTGCAGGGGTTATGGCACATGAGATTGGTCATATTGCGGCACGCCATTCTGCCCAACAATACAGCAAGGCCCAGCTTGCCCAGATCGGTTTAGGCGTCGGTTCTATCTTGATTGACTCACCGGTCCTGACAAGTATGGCCCAGCTGGGCGTAGGGATGCTCTTTTTAAGATTTAGCAGGGACAATGAGAGAGAGGCGGACGATTTAGGTGTGGAGTATTCGAGCAAGGCGGGATACGATGCCACGGCTTTGGCTCAATTCTTTGAGACCCTGGAGAAGATCAACCCCGGTTCTGACCGGAGTGGTTTGCCAGGATGGTTCTCGACCCATCCAAGTCCGGAAGATCGAGTCCAGGCGGTCAGGCAGAGGGCAAAGGAGTGGCAGAAGAAGTTGGATTTAAAAGAGCCAAAGGTTCGGCGAGAGGTCTATTTAAGAGAGATTGATGGTATGGTATATGGAGACGACCCTCTCCAGGGATATGTGGAGAACGATGTTTTTTATCATCCTGTTCTTCGTTTCCAATTCCCCGTGCCATTGAGATGGAAAGTCAATAACCGGCCCAAACAGGTGCAGATGGCAAGCGAGAAGGATGAGGCAATGATCCTCTTCGTGCTCACCCATGATTCTTCTTCACGGGAGGCCACACGGAAATTTCTTTCTCAGACCGGTGGACGCGCTGTAAGCTCAGAGTCCACATTAGTCAATGGCCTTCCAGCACATCGGCTCATTACCGATGTTCAGGGTCAGAAAGGGACCTTCCGGGTGCTCTCCTACTTCATAGAGAAGGATGGACGGGTTTATCTCTTTCATGGGATTACCTCGATGGAACGATTTACAAATTTTAGAGGGATATTCGAAAACACGATGCGTCAATTTAGAGAGCTCACCGATCCAGGCAAGATCCATGTGAAGCCGGATCGGATTCGAATCCGGACGGCAAGGAGTTCGGATACGATTGAAAATACACTCCGATCTTTTGGGATCGCAGGAGATAGAGTAAAAGAGAACCTGTTGATCAATGGAGGGGTTTCGAGCCAGATGATCCAGGCGAACAGCCTGATTAAGGTGATCGAGAGAGGGCGATGAGGATTCGGCAACTGATTTCAGAAGATCGAGAGAAACTCCAGAACATCATCATCAGAACGGAGGTTTTTACTGATGAAGAAGTTAGTGTTGCCATGGAGTTGATTGACATTGTCCTTGGAGATAAAAACCAGAAGGATTACAAGATCGTCTGTGCTGTTGATGATCTGGACGAGCCAATCGGGTATATCTGCTATGGTCCGATTCCTATGACCCGGGGCGCCTTCGATCTTTACTGGATTGTGATTGATCCGAAAGTCCAGGGGCAGAGGGTCGGATCCAGTCTTTTGGACTATCTGATCGAAGAGGTGAGAGGATTGAAGGGGAGGATGGTCTTTGCTGATACTTCCTCAATGTCCTCCTATGATAAAGCGAATGGGTTTTACTTAAAAAAGGGATTTCAGGAAGTGGCAAGAATTGCCGATTATTACTGGGAGGGAAACGACCGAATAACGTACTGTAAAAAGTTAGAGGCTTGAGGATAGAAGGTTAAGGTTATAAAAAATAGGGCTACGGTTACGAAACCCGTTTCGGTTACGGTAACGTATAAAGAATTAAGAGACGATAAACACAGCCTTCTATTAACGATACGGGCCTCGTTACCCTTACCGTTAAACTTATGATTTTTGAGGGAGGACACAATGGAAAAGAAGAGAATTGGTGTGTTGACTGGGGGAGGGGATTGTGCGGGATTGAATCCAGCGATCAAATGGGTTGTCAAGACGGCGCTCGACGAGAGGCTGAAGCGGACCAGAAAAGTTGAACATGAGGTGATTGGAATCAGGGATGGATGGAAAGGTCTGGTTGAGCCAGAGGGAGATGGGGATCCACCCGTTCCAAGAATTTTCACACTGACCGAGGAGATGGTGAGAACGTGGGATCGTTATGGAGGAACGAATCTCGGCACATCGAGAACCAATCCTTACGATCCGAAGAAAGACCGCTCAAAAACAGTCCTTGAAAATTTGGAACGGTATCAAATCGATTATCTGATTGCCATTGGAGGCGAGGATACTCTGGGTGTAGCGAATAAGCTCTATCGTGAGGGTGTCAAGGTTGTGGGTATTCCAAAGACGATTGATAAAGATCTCTCCGGAACCGATTATACCCTTGGGTTTGAGACCGCCCTTAATGTGATCACTGAGGAGATTGATCGCCTTCGAACAACAGCCGGTTCTCACAGAAGGATCTTTGTGGTGGAGACGATGGGAAGGCATGCGGGCTGGCTGGCTTTGGAAGGAGGGGAGTCGAGCGGCGCCTATATCATCCTCATCCCTGAGTGTGATTTCGATATGAACAAAGTTAATGAATTGCTGGTTGAAGGCCGCCGCAAAGGAATGCGTTACGAGATCATCGTTGTGGCCGAGGGTGCCAAACCGATTGGAGGTACGGAGATTATTAAAGAGAATGGGGTGGATAGTTTCGGTCATAAAGCCCTGGGGGGGATCGGAGAATTTTTGGCTGATCAGATTACAAAGGCGACGAAGATCGAGACAAGAAGTGTCACCCTGAGCCACCTCCAGAGGGGAGGGGCTCCCTGCGCCTATGACCGCAGGATGGGAAGGTATTTCGGGATTGCGGCTGTGGATCTGATTGCCAAAGAGGATTTTGGAAAGATGGTAAGCTATCGAAACGGAAAGATCACAGCAGTTCCTCTCGAGGAGGCCGTTGGCAAGCTGAATGTCGTTGATGTGAAGACTCAATATGATATTGAACGGTATAATGGTCGTAGAACGATCTTGGGATATTGAAAGTTCGGGGTTCGAAATCATTAGTCGGATAGTCCAATGGTCGATTAGTCAAATGGTTCAAGACCATAAAACTGTAAGACGATGAGACTACGAGACCATTCATTCCTAAATTAAAGATACGGGTGATTTTCTCTTTCATACAGAGATCGAACTCACATTGAGGCTTAAGGTTTTGCATTTAATTAGATGGATTTAAGGATCAATTGTGCGAGTGGGGAAGAGGGGGTTGAGAGACCATTATCGAGTTGGGGGTATTGAAGATGTCCACTCTTTATCTTTTGGAGAGGTTCCTTCAACAAAGGCCTCCAGAATGGTCTCAGGAGAGCTTCCATCCGCTGGTTTCCCTGTCTCGAGATTTACCCTCATCAGGATGATCTTTTCAGGAACTTTAAAGGGTTCTATGGGAGCATCTCTTAATGCCTGATCCATAAAAGAGATCCAGATAGGAAGTGCGGCTCTTGCCCCAGTCTCATGCTTTCCAAGGGAAGTCTTGTCGTCGAAACCAACCCAGACACCAGCCAAAAGAGAAGGGGTATATCCGACAAACCAAGCATCCGCATAGTCACTTGAAGTCCCAGTTTTCCCAGCGATAGGTCTGCCCAGAATCTTTGCCCTCTGGCCTGTTCCATGTTGAACGACGCCTTCGAGAAGATGGGTGATGATAAAGGCGTTCTGTGGAGAGATGACCTGTTCTTTGGGAGCTGGAGTCGGTCGGAAGACCGGTGAAGTCTCTTCGGATTCCTCTTCTTCCTCTTCTGCTTCTTCCGGTTCGATATAAGGCGTGTTCTCCTCAAGGACTTCCCCTTTCATGGTGACGATCTTCTTGATAAAGATGGGTTTAACCCGTTCTCCGCCATTAGCAAAGACCGCAAAAGAGGAGGTTAGTTCTAACATAGACATTCCAGAGGTTCCAAGAGCGATCGAAAGATCCCGTTTAATGGGAGATTCAACTCCCATCCTTTTGATAAATTTAAGAGCAAAGCCCACGCCGATATCCTCAAGAATCTTGACGGTAACGACATTTCTGGAATGGGCCAGTGCATTTCGAAAGGTGATAGGGCCCATAAAATTCTTATCGTAATTCTTCGGAGCCCAGTAGTGCCCTCCGTCGTAATCCGAATATTCCACAGGGGAATCCATGAGAAGGGTAGAAGGAGTATAGCCTTTCTCTAAGGCTGCTGCATAGATGAAAGGTTTGAAAGCAGACCCGGGTTGCCTGCGGGAGTGGACAGCACGGTTGAATTGGCTTTCGCTGAAATCACGGCCTCCGACCATGGCTTTCACATATCCGGTTTTCGGGTCGAGGCAGAGCAGTGCGCCCTGGACGAGGGGCTCCTGCTCCAGCGAGAGGATCAGTGGCTGATCTTTCTTCGCTGGTTCCTTGATCTTCACATGAACGACGTCTCCGGTTTTAAGTAGATCCGCAGGTGCCTTCACCTGACCCGGTTTGAAGCGGGCTGAAGGATTGATCTTTAGGGCCCAAGCCATTTCAGAATAGGGAAGGATTCCCTTCCGGTCCTCTACCCAGACATTGTAGAGCTTTTTGGAGTCATCCCGAGAGAGGATTATGCCTTCAAAGATCTCATTCTGCGAAAGGGGTTGTAGTATTCCTCTCTTTTTCTTTGTTATCTCTCTTAATTCATCAGGAGAAACTGTTTGAATCGGTCCCCGAAATCCCTGTCTCTTATCCAATTCACATAATCCCATTTCGATCGATCTTTGAGCGGCTTTCTGGAGCTTGAGGTCAAGGGTGGTATAGATTCTCAATCCCTCCTTATAGAGCTTCTCCTTACCATATTTTCTCTCGACCTGGTGACGTATGAACTCCGTAAAGTAAGGAGCCTGACTGAAGAAGGCGCTCTCTCTTGGTTGGATCTTTAATGGCGTCCGAAGTGCTTTTTCCTTCTGATCCTGAGAGATAAAACCCAGTTCGGTCATACGTGTGAGAACGTAATTCTGGCGTTCTTTCGCTCGAGGCAGATTATTGACCGGTGAATAGCGGCTCGGAGCTTTGGCCAGGCCTGCCAGCAGAGCAATCTCTGAGAGGTTGAGTTGTTCAACCTGTTTATCGAAATAACTCTCAGAAGCGGCTTCTATTCCATAAGCGCCATTCCCCAGATAGATGTTGTTGAGATAGAGGGTGAGGATCTCCTCTTTTGTCAGATTTCGTTCAAGTCCGAAGGAATAGGCCACTTCTTTCAATTTTCTAAGAAAGCTTCTCTTAGGTGTGAGGAAAAAGGTCTTGGTTACCTGTTGGGTGATGGTGCTTCCACCCTGGACAATCCTTCCGGCGATGAGGTTTTTAATAATAGCACGGGCAATTCCCTTATAATCGACTCCTCTGTGTTGAAAAAACTCAGCATCCTCTGCAGCAAGGAACGCTTGAATGAGAGGTATTGGAATTTTCTCATAGGCGATTGGGATCCGATTGTCCAGTAAGAATTTCCCAACGACTTCATCCTCTTCTGAGTAGACAATGGAATAGGCGTTTAGGTTTCGTTCCCTCAAAGAGGCAAAGTCAGGAAGCTGATAGGAGAAGTAAAGAAAGAGGAACGCTCCGGAGAGGAAGATCAGAATGGCAGATGTGATAAACGCCGAGATGACATAGAAGGCAATCCCCTTTTTTGCCTTTCTTTTTCTTGGATGTTTCAACCTACGTCTCTTTTTATCCATAAGGACTACAGGAGAGAATCAAAAAAGGGAAAACCCATAGAACCGCAGGGCTTTCCCTTTCTTGTGATGGATGGATGACTATCTCTTCTTCTTGGCCAATTGCAATTTTAGATCTTCGACCTGTTTTTTTAAGGCATTGTTTTCCGCAGTGAGCGATGTGATCGTGGCCTCTTTTTCAGCAGCTTTCTGGATCTCTTCTTTCAACTTCTGAATCTCAAGTTTCAGTTTGTCATTGTCTGACTTGAGGTTCGTATTCTCCGTTTTCAATTTCTCATTCTCTGCTTTAATGTCCGCTCCACATCCGATCAGGGCTGAAACGAGCATGCAGATCAGGGATAACGAAAGCAACACAGAAATCGCCCTTTTCATTGACTGATCACCTCCTTAAAGTTTTTTTAATTTCAAATGGAATTATAAGGCTCCCTTCCTCAAAAATCAAATGGTTTTCAATCATCCATATGAGGGAACCGAATCAATCTCGACTATTGCAATGAGATTGCAACGCACCTTGCAAGTGCTCGCAATGACTCCTGAGTAAAGGGACTTCCGTTTCAAACCGGGATTTGGGTCTCATTTCATACTTGACGAATTCCCTTTTTTTTAATAAAGTCGCCTGAAAAAGAGGAAATACTCATGGATGTGGGACAGATTCTCAGATTTACCGCCCATAAGTATCCACACCGAATTGCAGTGGTCTGCGAATCGGAGAGGAGAACCTATCAGGGGTTCAACGATCGGGTCAACTGTTTTGCCAATGGCCTATTCAATCTGGGTTTAAAAAAAGGGGAAAGGGTTGCTGTCCTGCTCTTCAATTCGATTCCTGTCGTTGAGATTCTCTTTGCTTCAGCAAAGGCTGGCGGGGTCTTTACGCCAATCAACTTCCGTTTCACGGCCGAAGAGGTCTTCTACATCTTGGACCATTCCGACGCCCGCTTTTTTATCTTTGGAGAAGAATTTTCAGAACTCGTAGAGAAGATAGAGCCAAGGCTCAAGAAAGTGGAGTTCTTTTTTTCGATCGGGGCATCGGTTCGTCCCCCTATTTTTGACTATGAGGCCTTCTTAAAAAGATTTTCTCATCAGGAACCAGATATCCCCCTTTCTGAAAAAGATGAGTGTCAATTGATGTATACCTCAGGAACAACAGGGAAACCGAAAGGAGCGGTTCTCACTCATGGCAATCTCCTCTGGAATCTTTTCAACACCATCCTTGGAAGGGAGGAGAAGGAGGGTGAGACTTCCATTGTCATCGGCCCTCTCTACCATACAGCCGCTCTCAATAATCATTTT
>CAKZKY010000295.1 GCA_937124575.1 uncultured Pseudomonadota bacterium
CCCCTTGTGAAGGGTGAAAGAAATCGCTCAATTTAGGTTAAGATAAGACTCCATCCATTTCAACCCATCTTCTGTCTTTCCCAAAGGAATATATTCACAGCCGATCCATCCCTGATAACCTGCCTCATCCACGAAACGGAAGAGATTACTGAAGTTGATCTCTCCTGTTCCTGGCTCGTGACGACCTGGAACGTCCGCTAATTGAAGATGTTCGATCTTCGCAAGATTACTAAGAATGGTCTTCGTCAGATTTCCCTCCATGATCTGCATATGGTAGATATCGTATTGAAGATAGAGATTGGAATGGCCAACCTCTTCAAACAATCGAAAGGCCTCCTTCGTATGGACCAGATAGAACCCGGGCATGTCCTGATCATTTAGGGGTTCGACCAAGAAGCGAATCCCCTCCTTCTCAAGGGCATTGGCCGCAAATCGGAGATTGTCAACTAAGGTCTTACGAACCTTCTCGGATGGAACTCCTTGAGGCGTCTTTCCTACCAGACAGTTAATACGAGGACATCCCAATGCTTTGGCATATTCAATCGCCCTGCCCACTCCGTCCTGAAATTCTCCTTCTCGCCCCGGAATGCATGCAATCCCTCGTTCCCCTGCTTGCCAGTCGCCTGCGGGAAGATTATGTAATACCTGGACAAGACCATATCGATTCAAACGTTCTACTAATTCCTCTTTGCTCCAACCGTAGGGTAAGAGGTATTCGACTCCCTTAAACCCAACCTTTGCCGCCCGCTCAAAACGATCTAAAAAATCAACCTCATTGAACAGCATGGTCAGATTGGCACTAAATTTCGGCATAATCGCCCTCCGCTTGAATCGTCAAATTTCAAAATCGTTAAAAGAGATAGGTTAAGGTTACGGTTACGGTGACGATGCCAGTATCGTTCATAAAAGGTTAGGTTGATCGTCTTTTGACTATTTTCCTTAACCGTTACCGATAACCGAAACGGGCCTCGTTGCCCTTACCGTAAAACCTTATCTTCTAATTACCCCGATTTCTTCGTCGCAATATTTTTAAAGATTTCCCAACTCTTCAGAAGCTCAAGCGCTCGTTCTAACTGGTTATCAGCCGGTTTCTTTTCCTTCTCCTTTACCTCCACCTTTGGCTTTTCCTTCTCTTTTGTATCAATGAGATGACGCTCCAGATCCTTTTCTGAGGGTTGTTTCGGAAGTGTGGTCTTCTCCTCTTCGGTGATGGCGGGTTTGACAATGATATCAGGAACAATGCCTTTGGCCTGGATGCTCCGGCCACTTGGCGTGTAGTAGCGTGCTGTGGTGAGCCGCAGTCCTGAACCATCCTTCAGGGCGAAGATCGTCTGCACCGATCCCTTGCCAAAGGTCTGGGTTCCGAGGATGATTCCACGACCATGATCTTGAATAGCTCCAGCCACAATCTCCGCGCCACTTGCGCTTCCTCCATTGACCAGAACAACAAGAGGATAACGGGAGAGATTGTCATCCTGTGATTGGGCATTAAATTTCATCTTCTGTTCCTCTTTTCTTCCCTCGATGGAGACGATGATACCTGATTCAATGAATCGGTCCGCAATTTTGACCGCCTGATCCAGAAGACCGCCTGGGTTGTTCCGAAGGTCGAGGATAAGCCCCTTCAACCCGCCTTTGGTCTCATCCTCTAAGGCCTTGATGGCCTTCTGAAATTCAGCGTCCGTCTTCTCCTGGAACTGTGTGATCCGAACATATCCGTAATGTTTCTCCTGCAGTTCGTATCGAACACTCCGAACTGGAATCACATCGCGGATCAATGTAAACTCTCTGGGCTTAGGAAAACCCTCTCTCATGATGGTGAGGGTGACCTTCGAACCTTTGGGCCCTCTCATTCGTTTCACGCTCTCCAACAAAGTCAGGTTTTTTGTTGGCTCTCCATCAATCCTGAGAATCTGATCTCCTGCTTGAATCCCTGCTCGAAACGCTGGTGTATCCTCGATGGGAGAGACCACGGTGAGCACGCCTTCTTTGATGGTGATCTCTAAGCCCAACCCTTCGAACCGGCCCTTGGTCTCCTCCTGCATCTCCTTATACATTTGGGGTGGCAGAAAGGCCGAATGAGGATCCAGTGTCTCTAACATACCCTTGATTGCTCCATAGACCAAGTCCTTCGATTTGGTCTCCTCCACATACTCCTTCTGAAGAAGCCCAAGCACATCCGTAAATACCCTCAGGTCTTCATAGATGGGGTTGGAAAGGGCTGAGACCTTGTGAAAACGGCCCAAGCCCACAGTTACCCCTAAGATAAAAACCAGAAAGACCACTGAGATGATCTTTAAATTTCTCATTCCTTTTCCGTATGACATATCATCCTCCTTATTCATCATTTCCTTCTTGACTCATCTCTTTCTAAAAGCAAGCTCCCTAAGAAAGCCTTCGATTTTCCAACGTGACAACTCACACCCCAATTGGGGCCAAGCTTCGCACAGAATAACGAACGAGGTTTTCTAATGGGATGAAGCCAATTTATCCGGTTGTGAAATCCAATCCATGGGGTCCTGCGCCTTTCCCTGAAGTCGAATCTCAAAGTAGAGAGAGGGCCCCTTCAGCGCTCCGGCACTCCCGACTAAACCGATCACTTCTCCCTGGGTCACCTCATCCCCTGCTTTCTTCAGCAACTGGGAGCAGTATCCCGATACTGTAAAGACATGTTCTCCGTGATCAATGATCACAATATTGCCAAACCCTTTGAACCAATCGGCATAGAGGACTTTTCCGGGAAGGACCGCCCGAATCTCAGCCCCCATGGGCGCCTGGATCTCAATGCCGTTCTGACCTCTCTCTTTGAAAAACGAAAGGACCTTTCCATGGACCGGCGGGGTCAGCTTTCCTTTAAAATTTTCAGGTTTCGATTTTCCATAGGAGAGAAGGCTTTTCTCCCGCTCCAGTTTCTGTATTAGAGCCTGGAGATTTTTTGCCCTCTCCTCTAATTCCTGAATCAGTTTCTGATAAACCATCTTCTGGTTCTGAATCGAGCGGAGAAGAACCTGTTTCTCTTTTCGGATATCCTGAATCTCGACCTTCTTCTTCTCCACCTCCGCGATGTTTCGTTCCAAATGAGATTGATCCTGGGTCAGCTCCTCCTGGTATCGCTCCTTTAAAGCAACCTGATACTGGTAGGTCTGAACCAGACGGGCATCCGAGTCGAGAATGATCCTGAAATACTTATCCGTCTTCCAGAGATCTGGAAAGGACTGGGAAGTCAGAAGCAATGTCTCTGGAGGCGTTCTTCCCATCTTATAAAGAGCAGTCAATCTGGAATGGAGTTCTCCTCTGGTCCGCTCCAATCCAGCATTGAGCATGACGATCTGGCCTCTGGTTTGGCGGAGCCTCTCCCTGATCTGGGCAAGATGCCCTTCCAACTGTTTCAGTTCTCTCTCTTTTTTATAAAGTTCAGTCTCCAGGAAGTTAAGATTTTCCAGAATGGATGACTCTTTTCCTCGGATCTCTCTCTCTTTCTTCCGGGTGATGGAGATCTCTTTTTTAATCTCATTGATATCCTTCTTCTTCTGAGTGATATCTTTCTCGATCTGTTCTTTTCGACTAGCTTGAACCTCAGAAAAGGCAAGAGCCAGGATCAGTCCTGAAACGATCGCGATGATGAAAACATTCATTCCTCTTTTCATCGATCACTCACCGGCTATACCTCAAAAACCTCATCGAGGCAACAAAACTGCCAAAAAGACTGAGGATCACCCCGCCTAACAGGACCCATGTGATCGTCTCCCAGGGTAGGAAGAGAATCGGAATACCTGCGATCCATCCCTTCAATAAAGGGGTGATCGTGGCAACGATAACCTGGTATAACAGGAAGAGAAGACCGATGGCCATCCCTGCTCCGAGGAGTCCTTGGATGAGTCCTTCCATATAAAACGGGATCTGTATAAAGGCTGGATGGGCACCCATCATCTGCATGGCTTCAATCTCCTCCTTACGAGAAGCAATGGTGAGCTGAAGCGTATTAGAAACAATGAAGATGATGGCCGCCAGAAGAAGCCCTCCCAAAATCCACTGAGTAAGTCGAACCAGGTGAACCAACACAGAGAAAGTTTCGATCCACTCCTGCCCATATTGGATCTCTTCAATCTGTGAAACTTGTTTCAGATAAGAGATCACCTCTCCTATCTTCGTCTGGCCCCAGTAATCTTTCTTCAACCGAATCTCGATCGATGGGGGAAGGACGGCTGGCTGAATACCCTCGAGAAGTTTCTTCTGGGCTCCCAACCTCTCCTCCATAAAAGCCATGGCATCGAAAGGAGAGATATAGTTGACCGTTTCCACTCCATCGAGTTTCCGAATCTGTGCCAAAATCGATTCCACCTCACTCAGGGAAACCCCTCGCTTTAGATAGGCGATCACCTCGAACTTCTCTTCCCAGATTCTCAAAAGAGAGGTTAGATTAAAAGCAACCAAGGAGAAGGATGAAAAGATCAGCAAAGAAATTCCAATGATGGCAATGGTGGTCAGATTAGGGAAGAGATTTCCCTTCATATTGCGAAGGGCCCTTCTCATCGCATAACCTAAGAAAGAGAGCATTCTATGGATTTCACCTCTTCGTTGCTTTCCGCCTCTCCTGCTTTCCCTCCCGAAAGAGAAATGACCCGATGATGAGGGTGGTGTTGAATCAATTGATTATCCTGAGTCGCAACGACAATCGTCGTCCCTCTTTGATGAAATTCAGTAAAGATCTCCATCACCCGAGCGGTCATCTCATCATCCAGAATGGAGGTGGGTTCATCTGCCAAAATTAAAGAAGGGTCCTTGACCAGGGCTCTGGCAATGGTTACCCTCTGTTGCTCTCCAGCAGAAAGGGAGAGAATTGAATCTTTTTCCCGCTCCGCAAGCCCTATTTTTCCAAGAATCTCGGAAACCTTCTCCTTAATCTCTTTCAGCGGATGACCTGTGACCTCAAGTGCAAAAGCGAGATTTTCGCCCACGTTTCGATCTCTCAGAAGTTTAAAATCCGGCGAGATAATCCCCATCATCTTTCTCAGTTGATAGACTTTCTTAAATCCGGGCTGGGTGAGACGTATCCTGTTGACAATCACCTCTCCACTGGTTGGTTTTTCAGCGCCGAAAAGGATGCGTATAAGGGTACTCTTCCCCGAACCACTCCGACCCTCAATGAAAACAAACTCTCCTGTTGTCACCTCCAGGTCAAGATCTGAGAATACAGTGATCTGATTAGGATAAGTCTTCGAGACAGAAAACATCTGTATCATTAAGTCCAAACTAACACGAACCCCCTTTTTTTTCAAGAAAATTGCCTAGAGTGCGGGGTTTGGATTACGCTATCGTTTTGACCAGAGAAGGGCAAATCATCTTTCATAAAAAATTGTTCCTAAAAATGCGATCGCTTTTTTAGGAACAATCTCAAGAGGGAAGTCAGTTTGGAGAGAATAAAGAAGGAAGAAAAGGCGGACCCTATTGCTTCTATAGGTCTTAGAAATGTCAACCCTTCATTTCCCTGAAAATACCGGTCTTCTCTTTTCAAGAAAGGCTTTGGCGGCTTCCTGGTGATCAGCCGTCTCTGACAGCAGCGATAATTGAGAAGAGATGTAGTCGAGGTGAGATCTTAAGTTACTGGTCTGAGCCTGGTAGATTGCCCGCTTCATCATCCGAATGGCAAGTGGAGGCTTGCTGGCGATCTTTTCGGCAAGCTTCATTGTCTCTTCCATGAGCCGCTCATGGGGAACAACTTGGTTGACCAGACCAATCTCCAAGGCCTCCTGCGGAGTGAGAACATCTCCGGTCAATAACAATTCCATTGCTTTTCCGAGCCCTACCAGCCTCGGCAGAAAATAGGCTCCTCCATCTCCGGGAACAAGCCCCAATAAAATATAAGACTCCGAAAGTTTTGCTTGGTCCGAGCAGACTCTGAGGTCGCACATCATGGCCATATCGAGGCCTGCACCCATGGCCGAACCATTGATGGCTGCAATCACAGGTTTGTCAAGGTCTTCGAGCGTCAGGGCAATCCGATGAACCCCCTCCCAGAGAAATCGCTTCATATCCCACATCCGAAGTTTTCCCTCTGCCATGTCCCGTATGTTTCCTCCGGAGCAGAAAGTATCGCCTTCACCAGTAACAATAATGACCCGAATATCAGAATCATCTCTGGCTTTCTCAAGAAACTGGTGCCAGAGCGTTAACATCTCATTACTAAAAGTATTCTTCACCTCTGGTCGGTTCAGCCTGATAATGGCAATATGTCCTTGGGTTTGATAGAGGACATGGGGTTGGCTCATCTTAATCTCCTTCAATTCAGTCTTTCGTCTCTTTCTGTTTTAACTTCAGATTCTTAAACACATCGCCAAGAGTTCCAAGTTTTCCGCTCCGATCCTCCCTATGGAGAAACTTCTCATAATCCTCCCGATCCTCTCTCTCCTCCATCGTTCTCTGCGAGAGACGAATCTTCCCCTTCTCATCCATGGAGACAATCTCAACCTGAATCTCTTTCCCTCTGGGAAACCTCTTTTTAATATCTCCCTTTTCAGAGGATCTTAACTCCTCGCTTGGAAGCAGACCATTCACCTTTCCTCCAACCTGGGGAAGTCGCACAAAGAGGCCATAGGGCTTGACATCTTCAACAATCCCTTTGAGGACCTGTCCCACTTCAAGACGAGCCTGGCCCGACCCTTCCTCTTCGCTCATCTTTCTCTGAATGGCTGCCTCTTTAATGGATAGCGAGATACGACGCGCTTCTCGGTCAATCCCCATGACCAGCACATCCACCCAATCCCCTTCTTTCAGAAATTAACCAGGATGGGAAATACGGTCATAACTGATCTCAGAGACGTGGACCAGGCCATCCACACCTGGAGCCACCTCCACAAAGGCTCCAAAGTCCGTAAGCCTCGAGACTTTTCCTCGAACGATCTCTCCCTCGTCAAATCCGAGCCCTTTCTCCCAGGAATCTGGTTCAAGGGCTTTGATAGAAAGAGAAATTTTAGGTTTTCCCTCTTTATCCAGTTCGATCTTCAGGACTTTGACGTTCACCATCTGGCCTTGTTTTAAGACTTCAGACGGATGGTCTATTCTTCCATGAGAGACTTCAGAGATGTGAACCATTCCTTCCACTCCGCCTAAATCTGCAAAAGCACCGAATTTGGTCAGCTTCGTCACCTTCCCTTCACATTCCAAATCTGGCTTCAGCCGTTCCAAAGTCTCTCTCGATCTCTTCTCCTGCTCCTCCTCAAGAAGCATGCGACGGGATACGATGATATTCCTTCCCTTCTCCTTGATCTCCATAATGCGAAAGAGGTAGCGGCCTCCAAGATGGTCCTCTGGCTTCTCTGTAAAGATCAGGTCAATCTGGCTTAATGGACAGAAGGCGCGAAGACCTGAAAGGTCAATTTCAAAACCTCCTTTGACCACCGACGAAACTCTCCCCTCCACAGGAATGAGATTCTCTTTTGCATCCAGCAGCAGATCAAGGGCATCTGTGCCTATAATTTTCATCCCTTTGGTCAGATGGATGCCATCTTTTGTCGAAGCCACCCGCAACTCAACCTGATCTCCGGATTTAACGGTCAGATTCCCATTGTCATCTAAAAATTCGCCAATATCGACAGTCCCCTCGCTCTTCCCACCCAAATCCACAAAGATGGTGTCCTTGCCAATCTTTGCAACAATTCCGGATACTCGCTCCCCCGGACGAACTTTCCGGCTCGGAGTCTCAAAACTGGCTTTTAAAAGCTCCTCAAAACTGATCTCCTCATTCATCTCTCTTTCTGCCATTATCGTCCACCTTCATTAATGAAAATCTCTAAATCGGATTGCTCAGGAAATATGTTTTTCTATTTCTTCTCCTGGATGGAAATCAGCTCAACCTCGAAGATCAGTGTGGCGTTAGGGCCGATCTGAAGACCGGCTCCCTGCTCTCCGTAGGCCAGTGAAGACGGAATGAAGAGTTGCCACTTTGCTCCCTCTTCCATCAACTGAAGGGCTTCGGTCCACCCGGGAATCACTGCATTAACCGGAAAGCTGGCCGGTTCCCCTCGCTTGTAAGAGCTATCAAATTCCGTTCCATCAATCAGTTTACCCCGGTAGTGCGTCGTGACCGTATCCGTAGCTTTTGGCTTCTTTCCGCTTCCCTTCTTAATGACTTTGTACTGAAGGCCACTCGGTAAAGTCACCACACCCTCTTTTTTCTTATTCGCCGCCAGGAAGGCCTCTCCTTCTTTCTTATTCTTCTCGCTCGTTTGTTTCATCCTCTCCTCCTGTTTGGCCTTCATCTCCTTCTGAAAGGCAGTAATCGTTTCGTTTGTCTCCTTCTCGGTTAATAAGGATTTATTGCCCGAGAGCGCATCCTTCAAACCCTGAAATAGGATTTCTGGATGGACCTCGACCCCCTGGTTTTTCAGGTTGGTGCCAATATCCATCCCGATGAGATAGCTGATCCGATCTTTCTGAGTTTTTAAAGCAAGACTTCCTTGGCCACTCACCTGGCTCGCTAAAAAGAGAATCCCTAAAATCATGATCCAATAGTATCTCATGGAATTTTCCTCCCTTTCTTTCTCAATTGAGACAACTCATAAATTTCTCACCGGGACGATACATTTTCTTAAATTGTAAACGGATATCCTCGGCGATTGCAAAGAAAAAAAGAGCGTCCGGCTTTATCAGCCGACGCCCTCCCATCTTTCTGAGCCGATCCTGCCTTCCAATTACATCAATCCTGCAATTGACTTCTGAGCAAAGGAGAGCACATTGGAGGGAAAGATTCCCATATAGAAGGTCCCGATCAGGGCAAGTATCAGAGCGATCACTGGCGCTGGTGAAAAGTCGAGACCCGTGATCTCCCGCTCCGATTCCCGGAAATACATGAACACGGTGACTCGCAGATAGTAATAGACGGAGATGGCACTATTGAGAACGCCGAGAATGGCAAGCCAGTAATACTTTGCTTCCACAGCCGCACTGAAGACGTAGAGTTTAGCCATAAACCCACCCAGGGGCGGAATGCCCGCCATGGAGAGGAGGCAGATCGTCATCGAAGCGGCCAGAAGGGGATATTTGAAACCGACTCCGGCATAATCGGTGATCAGGGTGTTCTCTTCACCTTTTTTACCAAGCAGGATGACACAGGTGAATGCTCCCAGATTCATAAAAGCATAAGCCATGAGGTAAAAGAGCATGGCAGAAATTCCCAGTTTGTTGCCGGCAACAAAGGCAACCAGAATATAGCCGGCATGGGCAATACTCGAATAGGCTAACATCCGTTTGATGTTGTTCTGGGAGATGGCAATGATATTTCCGACGGTCATGGTAGCCACAGCAATGAGCCACATGATCGAGGTCCAGTCTGGACGGAATTCTGGAAGCGCCATAAAAAAGACGCGGATTAAGGCTGCAAAACCTGCTGCCTTCACACCGGTTGCCATGAAGGCAGTGATGGATGTGGGAGCCCCCTCATAGACGTCAGGCGTCCACATATGGAATGGGACCGATGCGATTTTGAAACCAAAGCCGATCGTGAGCAGAGCCAAACTCAACAGAAGCATGGGAGAGTCAAGCAGTTTCTTATTGGCAATATAGGAAGCAATATCCTTGAGATAGAGAGAACCTGTAGCACCGTAAATCAAGGCAATGCCATACAAGAGAAAACCAGTAGCAAACGCACCCAGGAGGAAATATTTGAAGGCCGATTCCACGGAGCGTCGATCATCCCTCATCATTCCTGCCAGGATATAAATGGCAATGGACATTGTCTCCAGTCCGAGGAAGATGATCAGCAGATGGGTCCCTCCTGTCATGAGCATCATCCCAAGTGCTGAGAAAAGGATGAGGGCATAATACTCTCCAAACGCAATCCCTTCCCTGGAGGCATACCCCATGGAGATCAGGACTGTCAGAAAAGCGATGATCAGGATCGTGATCTTAAAGAAGATGGCAAACCCATCAGTGGTGAACATCCCTTCAAATCCTGTCTTGCCCGATCCGACCAGAGGAAGCGTATAGAAGAAGGCAATGACGACACCGATCAGGCTAAGGATTCCGAGATATCCCTTTCTCTCCCCTTTGGGTGAAAAGACATCAACGAGAAGAACCAAAAACCCAAAGGCGGTGATGATGATTTCTGGCGCAATGAGATAAAGATCAATTTCTGGCAGTTTCATCGAAAAGCCTCCAAATATATAAAGGAAAGTTCAGATGTCAAAATCCAAAAACCAAAGGAATGGCAAGGGTTAAAATGTCAATTTTTGAAATTTGAGATTCCCTTGAACTTTGTCATTTGACATTCTTACTTTCTATTTCCGCTACCATTTTCGTTGGAGCTGAAAAATCTGCTTTCATCTCCACTTTTGTCCTGAAGTCTTTCAGGAATTTCTCCACGCTTGCATCCATCTTGTTGAAGAAGAGCTTGGGGTAGATCCCCATAAGGAAGATCAGGGCGACCATAGGAATGAGCGTGATGACCTCCCGCGCATTGAGGTCCTTTAAACCCTCGTTCTTCGGATTGTTAATCTTTCCGAACATCACCCGTTGAAACATCCAGAGCATATAGGCCGCACCCAGTATGACTCCGGTTGCCGCCAAAACACCATAGACGACATTGGATCGAAATGCTCCCAGGAGGATGAGAAACTCTCCCACGAATCCATTCGTTCCTGGAAGTCCGATGGAGGAAAGGGTGACAATCATAAAGAAGGTGGCAAAGACCGGCATCACCTTTGAGATGCCTCCAAAATCGGCGATCATCCGTGTGTGTCTCCGCTCATAGATCATTCCGACGATCAAGAAGAGCGATCCCGTGCTGATACCGTGGTTGAGCATTTGATAGATCGAACCCTGAACGCCCTGTGTATTGAAGGCGAACATGCCTAACATGACGTAACCAAGATGGCTGACGCTCGAAAAGGCCACCAATCGTTTCAGGTCGGGTTGCATCATCGAGACCAGCGCTCCGTAAATGATTCCAATGAGCGCCAATACAGAGATCAAAGGCATCAGTTCGAGAGCCGCATTCGGGAATAGCGGAATGGCAAACCGGATGAATCCATAGGTTCCCATCTTGAGCAAGACGCCTGCCAGAATTACGCTTCCTGCAGTAGGCGCTTCGGTGTGGGCATCGGGCAACCAGGTATGGAATGGAAACATTGGCACCTTGATCGCAAAGGCCAGTGCAAAGGCTCCAAAGAGCCAGTATTGAGTGCCCAAAGGAATCCCCAGCTTATAAAGCTCCATCACATCAAAGGTGGCCTTTCCAGTTGCCTTCGCATTGATGAAATAGAGCGCTAAAATGGCAACCAGCATGAGCACGCTTCCAGCCATGGTGAAGAGGAAGAACTTAATCGCTGCATAGATCCGCCTTGCCGGATTGCCCCAAACTCCAATGAGAAGGTACATCGGGATGAGCATCACTTCCCAGAAGACATAGAAGAGTACAAGGTCCAGCGCCACCAGTGCCCCAACCATTCCTGTCTCGAGAAAGAGGAAAGAGATCATATACTCTTTCACGCGGAAGGTGATCGCTGTCCAAGAACAGAGGATGCAGAGCACGGTCAAAAAGGTCGTCAGAAGCACGAGCAGAAGACTGATCCCATCGATCCCGAGTTTATAACTGATGCCATAGGCCTCGACCCACCACCAGTCCTCCATGAATTGCATGGCTGCCGAGGTGGAATCGAATTTAAAAAAGAGTGGCAGAGAAGCTATAAATTCAACCAGGGCAAATGCCAGAGTTACCCTTCGGATCGTCTCCTCTTTCTTAATGAAGAGAAGTAGGATTGCACCGACCAGAGGGAAGAAGATGAGAAAGGATAGAATGGGAATTCCCAAGATGTCCATGGAATTAACTCCTTTTATTGAAACGACTATTGCGAATGACACCGAATAGGGCGAATGAGAAATTTATGAATATTCGTTTAATTCGTTCTCTTTCGTGTCATTCGGGTTATTTAAAAGAATCCCCGGATGATATAGTAGATGACCAGGATCAGCCCTCCCAAAACGATGGAAAAGGCATAATTCTGAACCAATCCTGTCTGCACCTTACGCATCACACCAGAGAGCCATCCGATCAAATAGGCAATTCCATTGACCGTTCCATCGATCACGAGATCATCGAAGCCCTTCCAGAGCCCCCTGCCAAGGTTTTTCAGAGAGTTGACAAAGAGCACCTGATAGAGTTCGTCCACATAATATTTATTCGAAACGAGTTGATAGAGCCCTCTCCATCTCTGCGCCAACATCTTAGGCAAGGCCGGATTTTTCAAATATAAGAAGTAAGCGATCCCGATCCCAATCAGGGCGATCACCACGGAGACAGCCATGAGCAGAAGCTCCAATGTCGCCGAGTGCTCTCCTCCAGCACCTGCTGCCCACGCCTCTTGGATCAGCGAAAAACTTGCATGGGCTTTGACAGGCGGCCCATTGCCTACCACAGGTGCTAAAAATTCATGGATGTGATTGGCACCTCCTAAGACATGGGGAACACCCACATACCCTCCCACGATGGAGAGGAAAGCCAGAACCATCAATGGGATTGTCATGATCTTTGGCGATTCATGGATATGGTGTGCCACATGATGGTCCACTCTTGATTCTCCAAAGAAGGCCATGAAGAGCGCCCGGAACATATAGAAGGCGGTCATGCCCGCAGCCACAGCAGCCACCAGCCAGAGCAGGAAATGGCCGCGTTGGCTGGAGAAGGCCATCCAGAGGATCTCATCCTTGCTGAAGAAGCCCGAAAGTCCGGGTATACCTGCAATCGCCAGGGTCGCAATGAAGAAGGTGACAAATGTGATGGGAATCTTCTTTCTCAATGCGCCCATCTTCCGAATATCGAGCTCGCCGCTGAGCGCATGCATCACGCTCCCGGCGCCAAGAAAGAGGAGGCCTTTGAAGAAGGCATGGGTCATCAGGTGAAAGATCCCTGCGGCGTAAGCTCCCACACCGACTGCCAGAAACATATAACCCAACTGACTGATCGTCGAATAGGCCAGGATCTTCTTGATGTCGTACTGACAGAAGCCTATTGAGGCCGTAAAGATGGCGGTGGCACAGCCGACGATGGCAACCACGGCCATGGCAATGGGCGCCATGTTATAAAGGATGCTGCAACGGGCAACCATGTAGACACCTGCTGTCACCATGGTGGCTGCATGGATCAGAGAGCTGACCGGTGTCGGACCCTCCATGGCATCGGGAAGCCAGACATAGAGAGGTATCTGTGCCGACTTTCCGCAGGCGCCGACAAAAAGCAGAAGCGCAATGGCCGTAGCGGTCGCCGTATCGAGTTTGCCGACATTGGCAAAGACCTCGGTAAAATCGAGCGTCCATATCCCATGCTGCCCTAAAGAGGTGAAGAGGAGAAACATCCCCAAGATGAAACCGAAATCACCAACCCGGTTGACGACAAAGGCCTTCTTTCCTGCATTGGATGCAGAATCCTTCTCATACCAGAAGCCAATCAGAAGATAGGAGCAGAGCCCAACGCCTTCCCACCCCACAAACATCAATAAGAAGTTGTTGGCCAGGACGAGGTTGAGCATCATGAAGACGAAGAGATTGAGATAAGTGAAATACCGGGTATAACCCGGATCATCATGCATGTATCCTACGGAGTAGATGTGAATGAAGAAGCTGACGCCAGTCACGACCAGGGCCATCAGGATGGAGAGGGGATCGATCTGATAACCGATCACGGTCTGAAAAGAACCAGAAACCACCCAGTCAAAGAGGACCTTTTCAAAGAGCCTTTCTCCAGGAGGTCTTTGGATCAGTTCAAAAAAGATGAGGATCGACGTGAGAAAGGAGAGTCCGATGGCCGAAGGGCCGACCACGCTGACCACACCCTTTCCCAGGCGCTTCCCTAAGAGCCCGTTGATCAAAAATCCGATAAATGGAAATAGAGGAATTAACCAAACATATTCAAGCATGTATTACTCCTTTTTGCAGTTCGGTGTTCGGAGTTCGTAATTCGGAGTTTAAAAACTTATTTTCTCCGAACTCCGAACTCATGGCTCCGAACTATTTTTACCATTTCAGTAAATTGACTTCATCCACATTGATCGTCTCTCTGGAACGATAGAGCATGACAAAGATGGCCAACCCGACTGCCGCCTCTGCAGCAGCTACGGCCATAACGAAGAAAGCAAAGATTACCCCGTCCACCGATTGGAGAAAACGGGAGAGCGTGATGAAGGTCAGATTGACCGCATTGAGCATCAACTCAATACACATAAAGACGACGATCGCATTGCGACGGGTTAGCGCTCCGATCACACCGATCGTGAAGAGTATCCCGCTTAACATGAGATAGAGGGCAGGGGGAATGGTTGGTACGACCCACATATTCAATTCTCCTTATGTCCTTTTCTTGCTTAAAATCACGGCGCCGATGATGGCGGCAACCAGAAGGATCGAGACGATCTCAAAAGGAAAGAGATAGGTTGTAAAAAGACTCTCGCCTACCGTCTTCACGTTGGTACCCATCTTTTCAGGCGTATAGGAACCGGTCTGGCCGGTCGGCGACTTTGCCACAGCTACATAGAGGAGGCCTATGAGGAAAAGGACCGCCAGAAATCCTCCGATCACCTTGGAATAGACGATCTTCAGTTTCGAGCGAAGCTCTGTCTCCAGATCGAGGAGCATGATGACGAAGACGATGAGCATCACAATGGCTCCTGCATAGACGATGACCTGGATGATGGCAATAAATGGGTTGTGAAGCAGGATATAGAGCACAGCCACGCAGAGTAAGGTCAACACCATGAAGAGCGCGCTGTGAATCGGATTTTTTCGGGTGATGACCAGAATGGAGGCCACAATCGAGACAAAGGCCATCCCCATAAAGAGCAACCACTGAAAGAGGATCCCAAAATTTTCAGCCATAGTCTGACTCCAAATGATTTACTGAAATCCCCCTTTGTCTCCCTTTTACAAAGAAGGAATCCCGCAAGACGCTGGACTCCTCCCTTTAGCAAAGGGAGGCTGAGAGAGATTTGGTTTATGGATTATACTTCTTCTGATCTAACAGCTTCTCCGTGTTCATGAGAAAGGGTGCCCTTTCCCGAGCCACCCATTCATAATTCTTTCCCACAAAGATGGCATTGACTGGACAGGCCTCTTCACAATACCCGCAGAAGATGCACCTCAAGGCGTCCAGCTCATAGGTGAGGGGATAACGTCTTCCCTGTTCATTCTCTGCCGTCACAATCGAGATACACTGGGAAGGGCAGACCGCCATGCAGAGGCCACAGGCCACACACTTCAGCTGGCCCTTCTCATCCTTTTCAAAATACTGGATCCCCCTCCAGCGTTTTGCAGGAGGCACCTTCTGCTCGGGATACTGAATGGTAATCGGCCTGGAGAAGAACCGACCCAAAGTAAATGCCAAACCTTTAAGTAGTGGGACGATCATGTTTAACCCCTTCCTTTAACACTTCAATGAACGCTTACATATGAATTGCATGAAGAATCTTCTTATTCAAAGCAATTCCTATCCCTTCAATGAGACGACCAGCGCGGTGATTAAAAGATTGATCAGCGCCAGCGGAAAGAGAATCTTCCACCCAAACTTCATAATCTGATCGTACCGCAACCTCGGAAAGGTCCCTCTCTGCCAGATGAAGAAGAAGCAGAAGATGAAGAGCTTACCGCAGAACCAGACGATCCCTGGAATAAAATCGAGCTGTGGCAGAGGAGCCTGCCATCCACCCCAGAAGAGCGTTACGGCCACCGCACCCATGGTGATCATATGGGCATATTCCGCCATGAAGAAGAGAGCAAACTTCATACTGCTATATTCGATATTAAACCCGCAGGCAAGCTCCGATTCGGACTCCGGCATATCAAATGGAGTCCGGTTGATCTCTGCGAGACCACAGATGATGTAGAGAATGAAAGCGACAGGTTGATACCAGATGTTCCAGTTCCAGAACCCGCCAGCCTGCTGGTTGATGATGTCCGTCAGCCTCAGGCTCTGCGAGAGAATAATCACACCGATAATGGTGATCCCAAGCGCCACCTCGTAACTGATCATCTGAGCGGCTGCACGAAGGGAACCGGTCAGCCCATACTTATTGCCTGAAGACCAGCCTCCGAGCACAATTCCAAATTCCCCCAGTGAGGCAACCCCGAAGATATAGAGAAGCCCAATATCGACATCTGCAATCCGGAGTTTGACCACCCAATCGGTTCCCGGAATTTTAAACTCATTTCCAAAGGGGATGACTGCAAAGAGGGCAATGGCCGAGATGATGGCAATCATCGGTGAAAGAACAAAGACTGCTTTGTCTGCCTTACCAGGAACCAGATCTTCTTTGAAAAAAGCCTTAATGCCATCCGAGAAGGGCTGAAGGAGTCCAAACGGACCACACCGATTGGGACCAAAACGGATCTGGATGTGGCCCAAGACCTTCCGCTCTAACCAGGTCAGATAGGCCACGGAGAGCATCAGACACGCAAAGACCACCACACACTTTACAATCGCCTCAATGAGAAGGTATAAGACCTGCATCCTGCTTCTCCTCTAAATCCTTTTTGTCAGATAATCCATGCCCATAGGGCACCCTGAAACCATGAGAACAATCTATGGGTATTGAATAAGGTTACGGCTACGAAGCCCGTTTCGTCGTTCGGTAACGATTACGGTTAAAAGAATGAAACACGGCAGACGTAGCTTTAAAGACGATACGGGCCCTGAACCTAATTGGTTTCAAGGCGGTCATTGTTACCATCACCGTTAGACGAAATCCTGATTCCTAAAATTATACCGCAAACAACCCAACCCGAACGCACCTGAGACAGCGTTCTGCCTCCTTCTGTGCAACCGGGATAGGAAATCCCTTCTCCACTTCGTCAAAAGTCCACTTTCTCGAATCGGGAGGAAGCATCTCCAGCATGGCCCGTTTCCTTCCGCCAGGAACACCGATCCTCTCATCTCTATTGTAGACCTTGATCTTCTCCATCAGTGTCTCCAGACGTTCCTCCTCCGACTCTCTGACTTCCACCCCTCTGAGAAACGCATCAATTTTATCAGCCGCCCTTCTTCCGTGGGCCGCGGCGCGAACAAGGACATCCGGTCCAATCACACAATCGCCTCCGGAGAAAATCCCTTCTCGGTTCGTCTGGAAGGTTCCCTCTTTTACAGAGATCGTGGAACGTTTGGTCGTCTTCACTCCGTCTTTCTCATCAAGAAAGGAGAGGTCGATCGCCTGGCCAATGGCAGGGATGACGATATCCGCTTCGATGAAGAATTCCGATCCTTTGATCGGAACTGGTCTTCGCCTTCCGCTCTCGTCTGGTTCGCCGAGCTCCATCCGGATACATTCCATCCCGACCACTTTTCCATCCTTCTCGACGATCCGTACTGGATTGCAGAGGTAGTGAAACTTCACGCCCTCCTCTTCGGCGTCGTGGATCTCCACCCGGTCCGCAGGCATCTCCTTCTTCGTCCGGCGATAGACCAGGTTCACATCGGGCTTGCCAATTCGGAAGGACGAACGAACACAGTCAATGGCCACATTGCCTCCACCCACAACCACCACCCTCTTTCCCTCGGGGTAGGGATCTCTTCCAAGATTGATTTCAAGGAGGTAGTAGACCCCTGGGATAAATCCTTTATATCCCTTGTCCTCTCCCTCCACACCCATGGGCGTATTGGTCTGGGCACCCACAGCAATATAGATGGCTTTAAAACCCTGCTCGAACATCTGGGAAAGGGTTATATCCTTTCCCACCTGCGTGTTATATCGGATCTCAACCCCAAGCTGTTGAACCAGACCGGCCTCGTATCTCAATATCTCTCTCGGAAGCCTGTAGTCTGGAATTCCAACAGCAGCCATGCCTCCGGGCTCGCCCAATCTCTCAAAAATCGTGACAGAGTAACCCTTCAAAGCCAGATAATAGGCACAGGTCAGCCCAGAGGGTCCAGCTCCGATGATCGCTACCTTTTCAGAACGGGCAGAGGTTTTAACCAGGTCGGGTTTGATCTCTCTTTCCAGTTCATAATCTGCCACAAATCGCTTGAGCCATTTGATGGAGACGCATTCGTCCACATTCTGACGTCTGCAATTGTCCTCACAGGGCCGAATGCAGACCCTTCCAAGCACACCTGCCAAACAGGTCGCCTCCCGTATGGTTGAAAGAGCCTCCAGATACCTGCCTTCCTTGATCAGCTCCACATAGTGGGTAATCGGAAGGTGGGAAGGACAGGCGCTCTCACAGGGAGCGGTTACCTTCACTTTGTACTCTTCACGCGGAATCCTCTTCTTGGACTGAATCGCTTCGATGAACTCTTCCCTGAAATATGCGATGGCATGGAGCACAGGCTTGGGTCCGGTCTGTCCAAGGTTACATTTCGAACTCCTTAAGATCATCTCGCCTAAGAACTTCAGCTGTTCCAGATCCCCCGCTCTTCCTTCTCCTCCCGCAATCCGGTTGAGAATCGATGACATAATTTGAGTTCCTACCCGACAGGGGGTGCACTTCCCGCACGATTCCTTCTGGACGGCTTCCATATAGGCACGAATCAGGTCAACGATATTGACTTCAGGATCCCGAACGGCAATCCCGTCCCAACCGATGAAGGCCTTGATCTTCTTCTCCTGATCGAATTCAAGGGGAAGATTGAGATTGGAGATGGACTGTCTCTCTCCTTCGGGTTTCCCCCGATTATCCACAATTGCCCCACCCCAACTGCTAAAAAGGATATCTGTCATGTTAACCCTCATTTTCGAAAATCCGAAATCCGAATATCGGGCGTAGCGTCCTCTTAGGACCAATCCGAAACAAATTTTTAAATTCAAATCACCAAAATTTTTAAGATTCTCTTTCGTTTTGAATTTCGAAAATTTGAAATTGTTTCGACATTCGAATCTCGTGCTTCGAATTTATTCTTTTTACCGATCGATCTCACCCAACACAATATCAATACTTCCGATGGTGGCGATGACATCGGCAATCAGACTTCCCTCAATCATCTTGGGAAGCGCGCTTAAGTTGAGGAAAGAGGGAGGTCGGATTCTCATCCTCAAAGGTTTATTCGAACCATCGCTCACAAGATAGAAACCCAATTCCCCTTTGGCAGCTTCGACACTTGCATAGACTTCCCCTTTGGGTGGCTGGAACCCTTCGGATGCAATCTTGAATTGCCGAATCAAAGAGGCGATATCGGTCAGGACCATCTCTTTGGGAGGCAGAACCACCCTGGGATCATCAGCGAGAATCGGGCCTTTGGGCAAACGGTCCAGGGCCTGTCTCACAATGGCATTTGACCACTCCATCTCCCTCAACCGGACATAGTACCGATCGTAGACATCGCCTACTGTCCCTGTGGGAATGTCGAATTCGAAATCCTCATAACTCGAATAGGGAAAAACTTTCCTCACATCCCACTTTACTCCGGATCCACGAAGCGTCGGCCCGGTCACACCCCAATTGATGGCATCTTCTTTCGAAATGATTCCCACTTCCTTGGTCCGTTTCAACCAGATCACATTCTTTGTCAGAAGCGTCTCATACTCCTTCATGTGGCCTGGAAAGGCGTCAACAAAATCCTTGATCTTTTTGTCGATCCCTTCTGGAAGGTCTTTAGCAACCCCTCCGATTCTCAAATAGGTTGGGGTCAATCTTCCGCCGGCCACCTCTTCGAAGATCCTGAGAATATCCTCCCTTTCACGGAAATTATAGAAGAGCAGGGTCATTGCGCCGATGTCGAGCGCATGGGTTCCAAGCCAGATGAGATGTGCCGCAAGCCTCTGGAGTTCAGCCATCATCACTCTCAGGTATTGAGCCCGTTTCGGGACCTCAATGCCAAGAAGTTTTTCAACGGCCAGGACATAGGCCAGGTTATTCCCCATCGCATTGGTGTAATCTAACCGATCCGTGAGGGGAATGACCTGATGATAGGTTCTGGACTCAGCTAATTTCTCAACCCCCCGATGGAGGTGTCCGATGTGGGGAGTTGCTTTAACAATAATTTCTCCATCCAGTTCCAATACAAGCCTCAACACCCCATGTGTGGCCGGGTGCTGGGGACCCATATTGATGGTCATGAATCGTGTCTCTGCCATTTCAGACCTCGGGGACAAAAGGTTTGTCAAAATCCGGTCCTTCGACCGGGAAATCTTTCCTCAGGGGGTGTCCTTCATAACCATCCCAGAGGAGGATTCTCCTCAAATCGGGATGATTCTCAAAGGTGATTCCATAAAGATCGTAAACCTCCCTCTCAAGCCAGTTCGCTGCCTTCCAGATCGATTCGACACTGGGCATCGACTCGCCCTCTCCGATCTTCGTCTTCAATCTCAATCGACTGTTCGATTTGAAGGAGTAGAGGAGATAGACCACTTCAAATCGGGGTACCTGTGGGAAATAGTCAACCCCGCAGAGATCGGTCAACATATGGTACTGGAGATCGGGTTCCGCATAGAGAAATCGACAAATCTCAAAGAGATCCTTCTTCGGTACCGTAATATTGACTTCACCCCGAAAGGTTGTCACCTCCAAGATCGAAGCGGGAAATTTTGCTTCCAACTTTTTAACTGCTGGATGAACTTCTGCCATATCAATCTATCCTTTCCACAATCTCTTCTGGGATCAGCCGAACATTCTTTCGATCGGCAAGGGTTTCTGTCTCAATCTTCTTCTGGAGTTCAACGATTGCTGTAAGGAGTGTCTCTGGCCTCGGCGGACAGCCCGGTACATAGACATCTACTGGAATCATCTGATCCACACCCTGAACCACATTGTAGGTCTTAAAAATTCCTCCTGAACAGGCGCAGGCCCCATAGGCAATGACCCACTTGGGTTCTGGCATCTGTTCATAGATGCGTTTGACCATGGGCGCCATCTTCTTGGTCAGGGTGCCTGCCACAATCATCAGATCTGCCTGCCGTGGAGATGGCCTGAAGACCTCGGAACCAAATCGCGAAATATCCCACGTCGCCGAACTGGTGACGATCATCTCCAGCGCGCATCAGGCAAGACCGAAGGTGACCGGCCAGATCGAATACTTTCGGCCCCAGTTGACCACTTTATCCAGTACAGGCATCAAGGGGGTTTTTTCAAGGTAGGTTTCTATTCCCATTCGAGTGCTCCTTTTTTCCAAATATAGATATAGGCAATGATCAAAATCCCAATAAATACGGCCATCGAAACAAAGCCAAACATCTTCAAATCTTTGAAGATGACGGCCCATGGATAGAGAAAGACGATTTCAATATCGAAGATCAGAAAGAGCAAGGCAATGATATAGTATTTGATCGGGATCCTCCGAAAGGAAGAACCATAGGTCGTCATGCCACACTCGTAAGGTGCCTCTTTAAGCAGTGTCTGCTTTCTCTGGCCTAAGAGATAAGAGGCGAGAATGGCAAAGCAGGCAAAGATGACGGCTATGGCAAAATAGAAAAGGATGGGAAGATAATCCATTAACATGATGATACCCTCTTATGAAAATTTTTTTGTGCCCTGTCGACCTATAAAATTGGCTCCGTCTCGTCAAGTGGGGCCAATCCTCTTCGTACTATCCCCCATATTTCTCAACCCGCACGGTTGAATATTTAAGATCCGGGATCTTCGACTCTGGATCAAGCACCGTATTCGTAAGAAGATTGACCGGTGCCTCGCTAAAGTGAAACTTTGCAAAGACCACACCTCTTCCAACCCTATCGGTAACCTTCGCTTTTGAAATGAAATCGCCTCTACGGCTGACCACCCTTATCCGATCACCCTCTTTGATTCCAAGTTGGGTTGCATCGGATGGGTTTATTTCCACGAGGCTTTCAGGAGACATCTCGTTGAGAAGTCTGACTTTACGGGTCATACTGCCCGCATGATAATGGTAGTAGTCCCGACCTGTGCTTAAGATGAACGGATACTCCTGATCCGGAACCTCGGGTGGAGGAGTGAAATCCACCGGAACAAAGAGCCCTTTTCCTCGAACGATTTTGCCTCTATGAAGGATCGGTGTTCCGGGATGATCCTCCGTTGGGCACGGCCACTGCAGGCCACCAGATTCCAATCTGGCATAGGTGATGCCTGCGTACTGAGGCGTGACTTTCCGAATCTCTTCGAAGATGGCTTCAGGACCTTCATAATCCATGGAGTAACCCAATCTCCTCGAGATTTCAGAGATGATCTTCCAATCTGGCATCGCTCCTTTCGGTCCCTCGACAACCTTTCTCACCCTTTGAACCCTTCTCTCAGTGTTCACAAAGGTTCCGTCCTTCTCGAGGAAGCAGAGAGAGGGCAAGACAACGTGGGCCATCTGTCCGGTCTCTGTTAAAAAGATGTCCTGGACCACAAGAAGTTCCAGCCCAGCATAGGCCTTCTTAAGATGGGATAGGTCAGGATCTGTTACCATGGGATTTTCGCCCATGATGTAGAGGGCTTTGATCTTTCCATCCAGGGCCGCCTTGCTCATCTCCACGACCGTCAAACCCGGCTTTCCTGAAAGAGAGACACCCCATTGGCTTTCGAATTTATCCTGCAACTCTCTTACGGCCACGCTCTGATATCCAGGATAGACCGTGGGCAGACAACCCATGTCACAGGCGCCCTGGACATTGTTCTGACCTCTCAGTGGGTTGACACCACTTCCGGGTCTTCCCACCTGACCGCAGAGAAGGGCCAGATTGGAAATCGCCTTTACCCCATCTGTTCCAGAAGAGTGTTGGGTAATGCCCATGCAGTAAAGAATGGCCGCATTTTTAGCGGAACCATATATCCGAGCGGCCTTAATCAACTTCTCTTTGGGAATGCCGGTCACTTGTTCCACAAACTCTGGCGTATACCGGGCGACCTTCTCTTTGACCGCTTCAAAGCCTTCTGTATTCTGTTCGATAAAGGATTTATTATAAAGGTTTTCTCTGATGATGATGTGGGCCAACCCATTTAACCAGGCAATATCATCTCCAGGCTTGGGTTGAAGCCAGAGGGTGGCTTCCTCAACCAGATCGATCTTTCTCGGATCAACGACAATGATCTTCGCCCCATTGAAACGGGAACGATGCCTCAAGAGCATCCCGATGACCGGATGGGTCTCTGTGGTGTTGCTCCCGGTAACCAACAAGACATCGGCCTGCTGAAAATCAGCAAGAGAATTGGTCATGGCTCCAGAGCCGAGGGTGGTGGCCAGACCGACCACTGTACTGGAGTGTCAGAGACGGGCGCAATGGTCGATATTGTTCGTGCCGATGGCCGCCCTGATCAACTTCTGGAAGAGATAGTTCTCCTCGCATGTGGCGCGCGCCGAGGCGAGGCCAGCAATACTGTCAGGTCCATACTTCTCTTTAATGGCCTTGAGTTTGTCAGAGACAAAGCTTAAAGCTTCGTCCCAGCTCACCTCTCGGAATGAGCCATTTTCTCGGATCAGAGGCATGTGAAGTCGATCTGGGCTGTTCACAAATTCAAATCCGAACCGTCCTTTCACGCAGAGCACGCCGTTATTGGTTCCGAGCCCTTCTTTGGTGGTAATCTTAAACACCCGGTTACCTACCGCGTTCACTTCCAGGGAACAACCCACTCCGCAATAGCCGCATACTGTGGTCACCCTTTTAGCCTGCCACTTCCTTCCTTTGATGGGGCTCACATTTTCAGTCAACGCTCCCACAGGACAGGCTGCGAGACATTCGCCGCAGGAGATACATCGTTCGGGTTTGATCGGCTCAACTCTGGCATTAAAACCGGTTCCCTGAAGATCGAGGACTTCTCTGCCAGCAATCTCTCGGCAGGCACGGATACAACGGCTGCAGAGGATGCAGCGATTGGGATGGTACTTGATCGCAGGTGTGGAATAGGTCTTGTACTCTTTGGCAGGTGTCTCCACCTGATACTCGGCTTTTTGAATCCCATACTCATAAACATAATCCTGAAGATCGCATTCACCACCTTTATCACAGACCGGGCAATCAAGAGGGTGATTTACCAGCATGAACTGGAGGACTTCTCTTCGAATCTCCCGAATCTTCGGGGTGTCGGTTTCGATCACCATGCCATCTGTGGCTGGAGTGTTACAAGCAGTGACAGGGTTTTCGAGATCTTTAACCTCAACCACACACATCCTGCAGAAACCTGTGGGAATAAGGCTCTCCATGTGGCACAGCGTTGGTATTCGGAAACCGTTCTGCTGAGCAATGCTCAGTATTGTAGCTCCCTCCTCCGCCTCAATAGCTCTGCCATTGATTGTAACTCTCATTGCGATCTTCTCCTCTAAAAATGAAATGCCGCTTCAGGCATCATCTCGTTGCTATTTTTATTCAAAAGACTTTGTGAAATATTTAATTAGCCCATATTCAATAGAACAACCAGTTAAATTTGTCAAGTAAAAAAATGAGATTTTTTAAAAAAGCTATGGACATTAGATGAGAGCGATTTTTGAACTATTTCTAAACTTAATAACTTATTGAAAACAAAAGATAATTTGTGAAATGAATAAGCCAAAAGGAGTCTATAGGGTCTTCGCTTTTAGATCTTGAAAAAAATTGCTTTTTTAAATATCCTTAATTTAAGCTTATCTGATTCCTTATAAAAGGGTGTCTAAGATGCGATTCGGATTCCATATCTCCATTTCCGAAGGATTCTTAAGGGTCGTTGAAAAGGCCCAATTTCGGGGTTGTGAGACCATTCAATTCTTCTCCAGAAATCCAAGAGGTTGGAAATACGATTCTCTCGATCAGGAAGAAGCGGAAAGATTCCGGCAATCGATTCAATCCTCCAACCTTTCTCCTCTCTTTCTCCATCTTCCCTATCTTCCCAATATCGCCTCAAAGAATTCAAAATTCTATAACCGCTCCATCGATTCAATCGTCATTGACCTCGAACGTGCAGAGCTACTGGGAGCTACCTATCTCATCATCCATATCGGTCACCGGATGGAGTCTTCAGAGGATGAAGCCATTGAGTCTGTGGCATGGGCCATCAATCAGGTATTCGATCGGATGAAGAATTCTATCGTTCTTCTTCTCGAAAATACTGCTGGCCAAGGGACTGAGATCGGTTATGAATTGAATCAGATCGCAAAGATCATTGAAAGGGTTGGAGAAAGAGACCGGATTGGAATCTGTTTTGATACAGCCCATGCCTTTGAAGCAGGCTACGATCTTTCGAACAGAGATGGAATCGAGAGCACACTCGAATCCTTCGATCGGATGATCGGTCTGAAAAAACTCCACCTCCTTCATCTGAACGATTCAAAGACTCCCCTCGGTTCGAAAAAAGACCGACACTGGCACATCGGCGAAGGCTATATTGGATTGGAGGGATTCCGATACTTGATTAACCACCCTCTCTTGAACCACCTGCCCGGAATTATGGAGACTCCAAGAAAAGACACCGTTGAAGATTTGAAAAATATGAAAGTGATGAGAAGTCTCGTCCAGTAGAGAAAATTACTTTACAGGTAAAAGGTTAAGAGGTCAGGGCTAAGAAGCCAGTTTGGCCAAAGGTAAATGGGTTAGGGCTAATGATTGAAAGCCGTTACCTTTACCTATAGACCAAACCGGCGTCCTAACCTTAACCATATATTTATATCCAACGTTAAGACATGCTCCTCATCCACCCTCCTGTGGTAAGACCTTGTGAACCTCCGGCAGGGATTGCCAGAATTTGTGGCGCCCTCAATCACTATGGAATCCACTTCACTGTTCTGGAGGCAAATTTAGAAGGTCTCCTCGATCTCCTTAATTCTCAACCCTGCTCAGCGGACACCTGGACCTTACGGGCATTTCGTCATCTTCTCCGCCATCTCAATTCCTTAAGAGATGGAGAGGCTTATAAAAAAGAGGGTCAATATCGCCGAGCCATCAACGATCTGAATCGACTTCTTAAGATATCCGGCATTTCCAATGGCGTCCGCTTGAGTCTGGTAAATTACGAACATGAAATGCTCACTCCGACAAGGAGCAGAGACCTCATACAGACGGCAAAACATTTCGAGGAGAATCCCTTCTATCCCTATTTTAAAAAAAGGCTTGCTGGCCTTTTTAAAAAGTCCATGCCATCCCTGCTCGGCTTTTCGCTTAACTATTCAAGTCAGGCACTGACCACTTTTGCCATGATTGGCTTTCTTAAAAGGAATTACCCCGGAGTAAAAATCATTTTGGGCGGAGGGCTTGTGACTTCCTGGATGAGGAACCCGAATTGGAAAAATCCTTTTCAAGATTGGGTTGAACATCTTGTGGCAGGTCCCGGTGAAGTTCTCCTGCTTTCACTCCTCAATATCAAGGGGACCGGAAATATCCATTACAGGCCTCTTTATGACCCGTTTCCCTTGAAGGATTATTTCGCTCCTGGACTGATTCTCCCATACAGTGCTTCAAGCGGCTGTTACTGGAACCGATGTCTATTCTGCCCGGAGAGGGCTGAGGGAAACCCATATCATCCCATCCCTGAAGAAAAGGTGATGGATGATCTTCTCGCTCTCATCCATAAGCATCAGCCGGTCCTCATCCATCTCTTAGACAATGCGATCTCTCCGTCACTGATGAGAACCATTTCCCTACATCCCTTGGGAATCCCTTGGTATGGCTTTGCCAGAATCACCCGCCACCTGACAGACCTCGAATTCTGTCATGCCTTAAAACAATCAGGATGTGTGATGCTACAGCTTGGCTTAGAATCAGGAGATCAGACCGTTCTCGATGCCTTACAAAAGGGAATCCAACTTGAAGAGGCTTCACTCACTTTGAAGAATCTAAAAAAGGCAGGGATTGCCACCTATCTCTATCTTCTTTTTGGAACTCCATCCGAAGGGTTGCCAGAAGCAAGAAGAACGCTGGAGTTTGTGGTGAAACACCATGAGAGCATTGATTTTTTGAACCTTTCCATCTTCAATATGCCAATCTATGGGCCGGAAGTCGAACAGATAGAGACAAGGGCCTTTTATGAAGGAGATCTTTCGCTTTATACAGGTTTTGATCATCCGAAGGGGTGGAGCCGTCCATTGGTCCGGCAATTCCTTGATAAAGAATTTAGACGACATCCCGCCATTACCCCCATTCTGAGGAGAGACCCACCTGTCTTCACCTCGAATCACGCTCCGTTTTTCTCAGAAAAGACGCTTTAGCTCACACCCCATCTCCAATCAATACAATTGAAATTCTCTTTAACTGATATTGAGAAGTCCCTTGACCCGGTTGATTTTTGCTTCGATCTCTCCTTGGCGGCCAATCATGATGCGTTGTGCCATGGGCGAGCCCGCCCCATGCATCGACTCAATCAGATAGGCAACCGCACCCGCACCTGCCACCAAATTTTCAATCAAACGTAAGACCTTGATCCGGTCAACCACAGCAACACCTTGGGCGGCAGCCAAATACTTCTTAATGTAAGGCTCTGTCACGGGGTCTTCCATCTCTTTGGAAGATGGCAATGTCCCGATCAATCCTCCAGCAATATCGGTGGCCAGGCGCGCCAATTCGAAAGGAAAGCGGGTCACGTTAAGTTTGCAGACATTGGCCAAGAGCAGATCCACCTCATAGTTCCCGGCCTTCGTAGGATGTCCTAAGGCTGAGCAGGCAATGCCGCAAGCAAACATGGTTTCATTAAGATGAATCATTTCGACGATCTTATCTCGAATGTGGAAGGCATGCTCAACTCCATTCATCCGGGCGATCAGAGCGGTTGCTCCGATGAGGACATCACCCACGCCTACCTTACATCCCCCATAACTCTGGCGGTGATAAGCGGCAAATCGCTCCACCAGCCTTCCGGATAGACCGACTTCTCCATTGAGAAAGATGCGCTCTTCGGGAACAAAGACATCCTCAAAGACTGCCATCACCTCCTGACCACCGAAGGTTGGATTCCCTGCATCAAATGATCCCAGACCTTCCAGCTTTCGGGTATCACTGGCTTGTCTTCCATAAATATACTTAACGCCTCTCGTATTCGTTGGAAGCGCAAAACAGATGGCCCAATCCTTCTCTTCCAAAGTCAGGTTGGTCGTAGGCATGACAATCATCTCATGGGAGTTAACCATACCCGTTTGGTGAAGCTTGGCCCCGCGCACCACCACGCCATCTCGCTTTCGCTCCACCACTCGCAGAAATAGATCCGGATCGGATTGGTCCTTGGGTCGTTTCGCCCGATCGCCCTTTGGATCGGTCATGGCCCCATCCACCACCAGATCTTCCTGCTGAATCCGGGACCAATATTTCCTGAAACGTGGATGGTAATTCGTGCCATGTTCCTGATCACATTCGTAGGTGACACTGAAGACCGCATTGGCCGCATCTAAACCTACGCACCGCTGGAAACAACATCCTGTCAGATTTCCGCAATGCCTCTGCATCATCACCTTCTTCACCAAGTCCTCCGCACTCTGATGGAGATGGGTAAAACGATTGATCTCCTCCCCATTTAAAGAGGAACACGTTCGGAAAAGAGATCGTGTCTCATCACGATGGGCGCAATCGAAAGTGGCAGCCACGGCGCGAACCGATGGCGAGATCAAAGGATGCTCTGGTAGATCTTGCTCTCTCTTGCCCATCACATTGGCCTCTAAGCCCAGAGACTTGAGCGAAGCGATATACTCTTCCCCTTTTTTGAGTGCCATCTCCATACCTCCTTTCCAGAATCTATGACCTTGTGAGCTGGCGATACTTGATCCGATGCGGCTGATCTGCCTCCGCTCCAAGGCGACGCTTCCGGTCTGTTTCATAGTCTGAATAATTCCCTTCGAACCAGACCACCTTGCTCTCACCCTCAAACGCTAAAATATGGGTAGCGATCCGATCGAGAAACCAGCGGTCATGACTGACTACGACGACCGTGCCACCAAAATTCTCCAGGGCCTGCTCCAGCGCCCGAAGCGTGTTCACATCGAGATCATTCGTCGGTTCGTCAAGCAGAAGAACGTTCGCTCCCTCTTTGAGCATTCGTGCGAGGTGGACACGGTTACGCTCTCCGCCAGATAACATGCCCACCCTCTTCTGTTGATCCGTACCCGAGAAGTTGAACCGGGCGACATAGGCTCGTGAATTGATCTGTCGGTTTCCAAGCTGAATGGTATCCTTCTTCTCTGAAATCACCTCCCAGATCGTCTGTTCCGGGTCGAGAATATCTCGGCTCTGATCCACATAGGCCATTTTCACCGTCTCCCCAACCCGTATGGTTCCAGAGTCAGGTTCTTCCTGGCCCGTGATAAGTCGAAGGAGTGTGGTCTTGCCTGCGCCATTGGGACCGATGATTCCGACGATCCCGCCCGGAGGCACTGAAAAGGTCAGATTCTCCATCAGAATCCTATCTCCATAGGTTTTAGTAACATTTCGGCACTCGATCACAACCTCTCCAAGCCGGGGGCCTGGTGGGATGTAGATTTCGAGCTCCTTAGCCAATCTCTCACTCTCTTTTCCAAGCAGGGCCTCATAGGAAGCGATTCGTGCTTTTGACTTGGCCCGCCTCCCCTTTGGCGTCATTCGAATCCACTCCAGTTCCCTCTGAAGCGTCTTCTGACGCTCACTCTCTGTCTTCTCCTCCTGCCTCAAACGATTCTCCTTCTGTTCAAGCCATGAAGAATAGTTCCCTTTCCATGGAATGCCTTCTCCCCGATCCAGTTCCAGAATCCATCCTGCCACATTGTCCAGAAAGTAGCGATCATGGGTCACCGCAATGACCGTACCAGAATACCGTTTTAAATGCTGCTCAAGCCAGGCCACGGTCTCGGCATCGAGATGGTTGGTTGGTTCATCCAGAAGTAAAATGTCCGGCCTTCGGAGTAGAAGCCTGCAAAGTGCCACGCGCCTTCTTTCGCCACCCGAAAGGATTTTCACAGGCATCTCTCCTGGAGGACAGCGAAGCGCATCCATCGCCATCTCAAGGCGTGAATCAAGATCCCAGGCATTGAGCGCATCCAGTTTCTCCTGCACCTCGCCCTGTCGTTCGATCAGACGGTTCATCTCTTCATCTGAGAGAGGTTCTGAAAACTTCTCGCTGATCCGGTTAAATTCATTCAGTAGATCAACCGTCTCCTGGACTCCTTCCTCGACGATTTCGCGCACGGTTTTGGTCTCATCAAGCTTTGGTTCCTGTTCGAGAAAACCGATCGTGTAACCCGGCGTCAGGATCGTCTGCCCATTGAACTCTTTATCTTCGCCTGCGATGATTCGAAGTAAAGAACTTTTTCCTGATCCATTCAGGCCAATGACACCGATCTTGGCACCGTAAAAATAGGAGAGGGAGATATCTTTCAAGACTGGCTTTTTATCGTAGTACTTGTTCACCCTCATCATAGTGTAAATGATCTTTTGTGATTCATCCGCCATCTTGAGTGATACCTCCTGCTTTTATCAGTAATCCTTTAGAGGGATGAAAACTGTTATTTGGTCAAGGCTAAGGTAAGGGTGAGGATGCCGGTTTGGGCAAAGTAAATGGGTAAGGGAAATTGTTTCCGCCCGGGGTGGATCCGCCTATGGCGGAAAGACCAACCACCCAATCCATTATAACTAAACTGGCCTCTTTACCTTCACCTTTTGACCTTCGGCTTCACTTTTTAAAATAACTATCGCCACCTCACCTTAGGGGGTTGGCGTTGAACAAGGTTCGGATATTTGACGTCTGGGTAGCCAAGCCCCATCGCTGAGTAGCACCGATGATCTGCTGGAATACCCAGCCAGCGTTTGATCTTTGGTCCATGGTTTACTGCATTGACCAGAAACCCATTAAAACAGCACCCAAATCCTAAACTATGTGCCATTAAAGAACAGTGATACAGAGCCACCGAACAATTAAAGGCTGAAGAGCTGTCCCAGGATTCGGCATGGGTGATCATCACAACCGGCGCATGATAGAAGAGGCGATCCTCTCCCCGATTAAAAGCCTCACGGGCAACCCTCATTTTCGGAAGAGAATCCTTCAAATATTCGACCGTCTTCTTTCCTGCAACCAGAGAAAGTAAAAAACGGCTAAACCCTCCCTCCACTCTTGAAAAGAGCTTCTCATAAAATCGGATGGTCATCTGTCTTAAAGTTTCAATCTGATCTGGTGATCTCAGCACAATATAATGGACATTCTGGCTGTTTGTACCTGTTGGTCCATATCTTCCAGCATCAAGGATTTTTTTCAAAGTCTGCTCCGGAACCGGCTCAGAGGTGTATCTTCGCACCGAACGCCTCTCGCGTAAGAGAAGCTCCAACTCCTCCGGTGAAACAGCCGGAGTTTCCCCTCCCTTAGGATGTTTTTCCTGGAGCATCCCTTGATAGAGTATGGCTTCGCTTGGACAGACAGCAGCGCAATGACCACAACCAATGCACCATGCTCCTCGAACAACCTTGGCCATCTCCTCAGCCATCTCAAGCACGAAGCTCGGGCAAACCGCCACACACCGTTTACAGCCAATACATTTCTTTTCGATCACTTCTGGAGGGTTCGCTTCCCGTTTCATCAATGAGTACTCCTTCACCTCTTAAGAAATTTGGTCAATGAAAATATAACCAATCGATTGTTGTATGGATCCCCACGAGCGAAGCCCTTGGTCTTCTGCGAAGGTGGATAAAGTTATGGCCTTCTGTTTCTGAAGGCCTCGGCAAATGGATTATTGGTGAACGTATTCTTCTGCTTTGGCCGGATCTCCTGTCTCTTCTCTTCCTTCCTTTTCTCCTTCCCTTTTGAAGCCCCATCGGAAACAGGCTGACTACCCTTCATGGAAAGGGAAATCCGTCTCCTCTCGAGGTCCACTTCCAATACCGTCACCCATACCTTTTGATGAACCTTCACGACCTCTGCTGGATTTTTTATAAACCGGTTCGAAAGTTCACTGATATGCACCAGCCCATCTTGATGAACGCCAATGTCAACGAAGACGCCAAAGGCCGTAATATTTGTCACAATTCCTGGAAGCTTCATTCCAGGCCTGACATCCTCGATTTTTTCAACCCCATCGGCAAAATGGAAGGTTTCGAACTGCTCACGAGGATCGCGGCCAGGCTTGGCGAGCTCCGACAGAATATCGCTCAGCGTGGGAAGCCCCACCTTATCGGAGACGTACTGTTTCAGATCGATTCTCTCCCGAAGCTTCTCCTCACGCATCAGATCCAGAACTGTGCAGCCCAGATCCCTGGCCATGGCATCCACAATGGGATAGCTCTCTGGATGGACAGCGCTTCGATCGAGCGGGTTTTCTCCGTCCCGGATACGTAAAAATCCAGCCGCCTGTTCAAAGGCCTTAGGTCCCAAGCGAGGGACCTGTTTCAATGCTTCCCTCGATCGAAATGGTCCATGCTGGTTCCGGTACTCCACAATCCCTCTGGCAAGCTGAGGTCCTAAGCCCGAAACATAGCTCAGAAGCTGTTTGCTTGCCGTATTGACCTCAACACCCACATGGTTCACACAGCTTATCACGATGTCGTCGAGACTGTTTTTTAACGCACCCTGATCCACATCGTGTTGATATTGGCCAACGCCGATTGACTTTGGATCAATCTTAACCAGTTCTGCCAACGGGTCCATCAGCCTTCGTCCAATGGAAACAGCTCCGCGCACGGTTACATCCTGATCAGGGAATTCCTCCCTGGCTGCTTCAGAAGCTGAATAAACGGAGGCTCCACTCTCGTTGACCATCACTAATTGTATCTCCTTAGAGAGATTAAGGCTCCTGATAAAGGCCTCTGTCTCCCTTCCACCTGTCCCATTCCCAACGGCAATGGCCTCTATGCTAAAACGTTCACATATCTCTCGGATCTTTGAACCGGCCTCTATGGCAGCCGATTCAGACTGGAGGGGATAGATGATTTCGTGATGCAGAAGTTTGCCCTGGCGATCGAGGCAGACCACTTTACACCCGGTCCGAAAACCAGGATCGATGGCAAGCACATTCTTCTGGCCAAGGGGCGGAGCAAGAAGTAGTTGTCGGAGGTTTTCCGCAAAGACCTTGATGGCCTCCTCATCTGCCCGCTTCTTAGTTGCCAGCCGTATCTCTGTCTCCATCGAAGAAGAAAGAAGTCTTTTATAACTGTCATGCACAGCCATCTTAACCTGTTCTGATGGAGGTCCTTCCCCTTTGACAAAAAGGGTTTCGAGAATGCTTAAGGCTTCCTCTTCGGGAGGTAAAACCCTTAAGGTAAGAAACCCCTCCTTGTCTCCTCGCCTCATGGCAAGAACCCTATGAGAGGGCGCAGTGCTAACCGGTTCTTCCCAGTCGAAATAATCTTTATACTTAATCCCTTCAGCCATTTTCTCAGGAATCACCTTTGATTTAAAAACGGCCTTCAAAAAATAGAAATCGCGCATCCTGGCACGGGCAGTCTGATCTTCATTGACCCACTCTGCAATGATGTCTCGTGCTCCTGCAAGAGCGTCATCGGCAGATTCAACCCTCTTCTCAGGATCAACGAAAGCCAATGCTTCAGCCATCGGATCCATCTCCTCCTGTTCAAAAAGGCGCTGGGCTAAGGGTTCGAGTCCCTTTTCTCTGGCAACGGTTGCCCGGGTCCTCCGTTTCGGCCGGTAAGGCAGATAGAGATCTTCGAGGACAACCATGGTCTCAGCCGCAAGGATCTTCTCCTTTAACCCATCCGGGAGCTGTCCCCGCTCCTCAAGAGATTTAAGAATCGCTTCTCGACGCTTATCTAATTCAGCAAGTTGATTCAGCCGATCTCGAATCGCTGTGATGGCAACCTCATCCAGAGAACCGGTGGCCTCTTTTCGGTATCGGGCAATAAAGGGAATGGTTGCCCCCTCATCCAAAAGTTCAGCGGTAGCCTGGACCTGTTGTGGGGTGAGACGGAGTTCCTGCGCAATCTTCTGAACATGTATCTGGCTCATAGCATATCCTTCAAAAGAAGTTAAATGAATCCCTTTTTCACAATGAACGAAAGGAATCGTAACAGAGTCTTGACCGAGGTTCAATGATGAGGGTGAGAAGTTATCCATTCTGTAAGTGTTCGAGACGAAAGCGGTCAGACACGTGGGGCTTAATCAACTCCTTGGGTATCGATGATGCCTTCTTTCCATGATTCCTAAGCCGCACAAAACAGCCACTGCCGCCGCCCCAGCCAGGAGGAGGAAGGCCAGCTGGTAGCTTCCGGTCTCATCAAAGATGACTCCACCGATGTAGGCCCAGAATCCTCCACCCAAGAAATGGATGGTGTTCACAAAACCGGTAAGAACGCCGATGGATCTCACTCCATAAAGTTTCCCAATCAGCATGGGAGTCAGTGGGGCAGTGATCAGATGGGTGAAGCCGAAGAGCCAGGCAAATAGGTAAAGGGAAGGGAGTGTCTTAAACTGAAGCACCAGCAGGTAGAGAAAGAAACAGAGTACGAATGTCAGGACAATAGGGATCTTATTGCCTATCCGGTCAGCCACAGGCCCTGCCACCAGAACCCCTGCCAAGCTCATCAACCCATACCAGCCCAACATATTTCCTGCTGTCTGCGGCGAGACACCATAATCCGTTGCCAGGGGGATCAGGTGGGTGGTGGCAAAATAATCGCCTCCTCCGCAGATGAACATGATCACCACAAAGAGCCAGTAGGAGCGGGTCTTCATCGTCTGCTTCAAACCGAAATCCTCCTCGGTCACTAGAAAGAAAGGGTTCCCTTTTGTCTCCGTTTTTCCGATCTTCTCACCTTCCTGTCCCAAAGGTTTCAGCCCAAGGTGATGGGGATCTCCCCTGATCACAAAGAAAGCGATTAAAATATTGACGATCAGGATGACGATGCCAATGGAGAGGTACAATGCCCTCCATCCGTAACTCAAAGTAAAGAGGCTGAAGAGCGGTACAAGCGCAAAATGGCCGAACGAATTTCCAGATAGGGCCAGGCTGATGGCCAGGCCGCGCTTTTTTTCAAACCACTTGCTCGTGACTGTGGCAATAAAGGGAACCGCTGTGCCCGCTATACCGATGGCGGCTAACACTCCGTAAGAGAGGAAGAACTGGCTGATGGATTGGATGGTTGATGTCAATGCAAATCCGGCCGATATAAAGAGGGACGAGGCGATGATCACCCATTTGGGACCATAACGATCATAGAGTCTTCCAGTAAGGATGAGGGCGAAGGCAAAAACAACCATGTTCACGAAGAAGACAAGGGAGACCGCCCCCCGGCTCCATCCAAATTCTTCGAGCATGGGTTTGAACATGACCCCGAAAGCATACCGGGCGCCGGCGTTGAAAAAGAGAATGATGAATGAAGCAACAACAATATACCACCCATAGAATAGACGATCGTTTTCTAAGAACCTCTTCATCCTTTCAACCTTCCCTCCGCATTAGAGAACTCATCCGAAAACAACACCAATCTACCTCTTCTTCCCGGTTTTCAATATTCATCAATATTGGGTAAGGAAGGATAATACCTTGGAGAAGGATTCGCAAGATAGACTCGGATAGGACCAAGAACCTTTCCCCAGGTTAATAGGCAGTTCAAAACGAAAAGAGGGGCTGGAATTTTCTAAATCGTTGAAGCCTGTCTTTCTGAAATCTTCTCCTGTTTGAGACGGGTCTTGAGCCAGACCTGTAGCCGCTCTTCAAGTGGACCCACCCATTTCTCAATGGAGGCGATATCTCCCTCCACCAGGGCTTTCCGGTGTTCGGGGGTGAGGTCATAGGAGGCCAGCACCCCTGCGGGATTTTCTGCCAGGGCAGTGAGGAACTTATTATCCTCTGCTGCCCTTTCGAGCACGGTCAGAATCGCTTTGATCGAAGAGACTTTGAATTCGGGAATCTTGGCCTGGGGATCGAAGGCTGGATTGGTGAGCCGGTTTGCTGGAGCCTCTCTCCAATGAAAAGCCATGAAGGCCAGGCCTGGCCTGACCCGATCGGTCTTTTTGGCCTTGGTCTGAACCGCTCCCCTTCTAGAGCTGAGAGAGACCAAATCACCTTCTACGATTCCAAGTCGGCTTGCATCTTCAGGGTGGATCTCAACCTGGCTTTCCGGCACCAGTGTTTCAAGAACATGGGATCGGTGGCTCATGCTTCCAGTGTGCCAATGTTCAAGAATCCTCCCTGTGGTCAACAGCAGTGGATAAGCCGATGTTGGAAGTTCAGCAGGTGGCCGATCATGGACCATATGGAATCTGCCTCGACCTCGCGTGAATTGACCTCTATGCAGAATAGGGGTTCCGGGATGTCTTTTGTCCCAGCAGGGCCATTGGAGTCCACTCCGATTGAGACGATCATGCTTGATCCCCCCATATATCGGAGTAAGCCGCGAGACCTCATCCATGATCTCTGCACTCGAACGGTAGTCCATGGGATATCCCAACCGCTTGGAGATCTCGGCAATGATCTCCCAGTCGAGCTTCGCCTCACCCGGTGGATCAAGTGCTTTTCGAACGCGCTGGACACGACGTTCGGTATTGGTGAAGGTTCCATCTTTCTCTGCAAAACTGGCTGCTGGCAGAATCACATCCGCAAGCTGGGCCGTCTCTGTGAAAAAGATGTCCTGCACGACGAGAAACTCAAGCCTGCTCAACGCCTCTCTGGCATGGTCTAAATCGGGCTCGCTCAGCATGGGATTTTCTCCCATCACATAGAGCGCTTTCAGCTTCCCATCGTAAGAGGCTTGTATCATCTCTGTGATCGTAAGTCCGGGCTTTTCGCTCAACCTCCTTCCCCAGGCTTTCTCAAATTTCTCTCTGACTTGAGGATTGTCCACCCGCTGATATCCCGGGAAAAATACAGGTAAGGCACCCATGTCGCAGGCACCCTGAACATTGTTCTGTCCTCGAAGGGGTGAAAAACCCGTTCCCTTTCTGCCCAAATTTCCGGTGAGCATGAGAAGGTTTGCAATCGTCTTCACATTATCTGTTCCGGTCGTATGCTGTGTAATCCCCATGCCGTAAAGGACGATGGCCTTTTTCGCCCTTCCGAAAAGGAGTGCCGCTTGTCTGATCTTCCCTTTGGCAACTCCTGTTAGCGTTTCGACCGTTTTAAGATCATAGGGTTTCAGCGATTCGACAAAAGGCTCAAACTCTTCGCATCGCTCCGCAATAAACCTTTGATCATAGAGGTTCTCTGCAAGGATCTCGTGCATCATTCCGTTAAGAAGCGCCACATCCGTTCCGGGCAGATGGTCGAGATGGACCTCTGCGATATCGCAAAGCTCAATTCGCCGTGGGTCTGCCACGATAAGCTTGGCTCCTCGATGTTTGACCGCCCGTCTGATCTTCCTTCCAATGATGGGATGGCATTCCGTTGTATTTGAACCGATGACGAAAAATAGTTCGGCGTAATCAATATCCGAGATGGAATTGCTCATAGCTCCATCGCCAAAGGCGGCCAGAGCAGCTGCCACGGTAGAGGCATGGCAGAGACGGGCGCAATGATCCACATTGTTCGTGCCAATAACCGCTCTTGCAAATTTCTGAAAGACGTAATTCTCCTCATTGGTGCACTTGGCTGAGCTGAGAAGTCCGATGGAATCCGGTCCTGTTTGACGGAGGGTTTGAGAGATGGATTTTGCCATACGCTCCAGCGCTTCGTTCCAGCTCACTTCACGAAAGACCTTCTCAACATCAACCCCGCTCACATCTTTGGAAACCCCTTCTCTCCGTATTAAGGGCCGGGTCAGCCGATCTTTATGATGAACAAAGTCAAGGCCATAACGTCCTTTCACGCAGAGTTCTCCCCTGTTCACAGGGCTCCTCTCGTCGCCTCTCACCCTGACGATTCTGCCAGCTCGAACTCCCAGATGGATGGAACAACCCACCCCACAGTAGGGGCAGATCGTTTCGATCTCTCTTTCAGGTACGAGAAGGTGCTTGGGCACCAGGGCTCCGGTCGGACAATGCTCCACGCATTCGCCGCAACTCTGGCAGATGGATTGAGCGAGGGGTTTATTGCCAAAGGGGCGAATCATCGTCTCAAAACCCCGCTGGCAGAAATCGATGGCTCCAACGCCAACGATCTCATCGCACCTTCGTACACATTTTCCACAGAGGATGCACTTGTCCGGCTCAAAATCAAAGGCAGGGTTGGATCGATCCGGTGGTCTTTTCCGTGCTGTTCTCCTGAGCCGCTCAATCGATCTCTGATCCACACCCACATATCGGGCCACCTTAAGAAGTTCGCACTCTTCGCTCTTATTGCAGAGGAGGCATTCATACGGATGATTGGCAATCATCAGCTCCACCATCGTCCGCCTCATCCTATTGATCTCCTCAGTCTCTGTCTTAACCACCATGCCCTCCTGGGCTGGCGTGGTGCAGGAGGTGGGCAGCCCCCGCATTCCTTTGATCTCAACGATGCATAAACGGCAAGCCCCAAAGGGCAAAAGAGCAGGGTCGTAACAGAGCGTGGGCACGTAACGGCCTGTCTTTCGAATTGCCTCAAGAACGGTTGAGCCTTCTGCAACAACCACTTCTTGACCATCAATGGTGAGCTTAATCTTCTTCATCGGTTTCCTCTCTTCCTAGCCTTAGAGACTGTGTCTTAATCAGAAGAGACTATTTTCTCAAAAAGGGGAGAAGTGGTCAGGTGAAAGAGATTTAGAGCGGTTACCT
>CAKZKY010000296.1 GCA_937124575.1 uncultured Pseudomonadota bacterium
AGATAGAGGGACAGCCCCCTGCTTAATCCCTCCTAACCTCCCCTTAAATAAGGGGAGGAATAAAGGGGCAGGGGACAGTCCCTATAGAACCGTTGATGGACTGGTTTCGTTCTAAGGATTAACTTGACAGAAAATGGGTGGCTCATTTAGAATGAGGTCATAATAATCAAAAAGGAGGTCATCATGAGCGATATGGAATATAGTGTGGCGGAGGCGAAAAAACATTTTTCAGAGTTGCTCAGCCGTGTCGCTTATGGAAGGGAGCGCATTACGATTGCCAAGAGAGGAAAACCCTTGGCCATGCTCGTGCCTCCTGCTGCTGAACCCGGCCTGGATCACCCTGGAAGAGTGGAAGGATGGCTGGAGAACAGCGATCCTTTCTTTAAGATCGTGAATCAGATCGTTAAGAATCGCCAAAAGCATGTTCCCAGAATACTCAAGCCAAGGAAGGATTGATTGATGTATCTGCTCGACACGAATGTGTTAAGTGAACTCATTAAAAAGAACCCTAATCCAAATTTTATATCCAAGCTCCGAACCGTACCTACGGATGCCCTTTTCTCGGCCAGTATCTGTATTATGGAGTTAAGATTTGGGGCATTAAAGCGGGGAAATCCCGCTGACCTCTGGACAAGAATTGAGCAGCAAATTCTCACTCGAATTCGAACCTTGCCCTTCTCCTACAAAGAAGCCATAAAGGCAGGGGACCTGATCCACCATTTACATTCGATTGGGCAACCCATCGGAATCGAAGATATCATGATCGCTTCGATTGGCTTGTGCAATGGATTGACATTGGTCAGCGCCAATACCAAACATTTTTTTCGTATCCCTGACTTGAAGACAGAAGATTGGTTCCAATAGGGAATGGAATAAACAACTTGAGAAAATAAAACAGGGAAGGGGACAGTGCCCTGGGGAATGGGGACAGTCCCTTAAAAAGATAGGGGGAGAGTCTCTGTTTAACCCCTCCTAACCTCCCCTTAAATAAGGGGAGGAATAAAGGGGCAGAGGACAGTCCCCTGGGGGAGGGGGAGGAGTAATTGATTTCTCACAGAATCATAAATTTTCCATATTGAGAAAAATGATCATCAAAGGCGAAAACGGTATTGATCTTCAGACGTTCCATCAATGCAAAAGAGGTGCAATCCGTAAAACTAAAACCTTTATCTTCATATTGTAAAAATAGTTTCCAAGCCCTGTCTTCATCCTTTTCGTTTATCCGAATCAATATTGCCACTTCTTGCTTCCATAACTTTTCGCCAAATCGGGCAGGAAGGGAGGATCCTAACCTTGTTTTGATCAACGTTAAGGTTTCATCGAAAATGTAGTTGCTTGTTAAAAGTGGGCGATCTAAATTCTGGATTTTTGCCACAGCAGCCCTATGGTCTCGGTCGCTTTTGTCAACGGTTGCATACCAAGCACTTGTATCGACAAAGATAGCATCCTTAACCATTAGAGTCGTCTCTTACATACAGATATTTATCATGTTTACGTGCAACATTGGCCGAATTACCTCTCCCAAGGCCAGCGACTTTTAAAAGAATCTTTTTCTGCCTTTCCGCCAAGGATTCCTCACCTTCAGAGAGGATTTCTATCCATACCCGCTGATGATTTTTGAGATGAGCTTCTTTTTTTTAAAGGCCTAAATATCCCATTTTCAAAAATAGCCTCAATCACCTTAGGCATATTAAAACCCCCGTAAATGATTTAAAATATCTTACTGCTAATGGCAAATTAAGTCAAGAGATGGGTTGAAATTGGGGCAGGGGGACAGTCCCTTTAAAAACATAGAGGGACAGTCCCCTTTTTTTCAGTGGTAAAAGCCGGAGCCACGTAGCTTGGATGGCAGGAGGAAGGGGAAACGTTTCCTTCTGAGGCCCATCGACAAAGTCCACGTAGAGGTGGGTGAGCGATTATCCGGGTTGTAACTTGCCATTCCTTGACCCTACTAATTTACTAATTTGACAAAATTATATTTTTTGAGTAGGATGAAAATTAAGGAGGAATCTTTAGGAATGAGAGAAGCATTGAGATATTTAAATAACGCAAGAGAGATATTAAAATCTGTCCCGGTTGAGGATAATACTTATATGGATATTAAACCTGTGAGAGAGGCATTCTCAACGGCTTATCTTGCGGTGTTGGAGGCGATTAATGAGTATCTTATTATGAAAAAGGGTTTCACAAAGAAAGAGCTACCTAAGTCCGTAGATGCTTACAGAAAGGCATTGCAAAAGTATCTGGCAGTTCGTGATGGGAGATTCTTGAGAGAGTTTGAAATGCTCTATGATGCTTTGCATATAGCAGGCTATTATAGAGGATTGATCTATAATGTGGATGCGGTCAAAGATTATTTAAAGGCTGCAAAGGCGTTCATTGAGAAGATTTCGTAAAAGCCAATGGGACAGTCCCCTGAGGTCAACCCTGGGGTCAGGCTTGCAATATTTGGTTATGAGTTAGTAATCCCTCCACACCTCCCCTTAATATAAGGGGAGGCTCGGTGGGGTTATGATTAACCCCCCTCTATTCCCCCCTTAAGATAAGGGGGGACGAAAGGGGGGAAAGGGGACAGGCTGCTTTAAATTCATAAAAAAAAGGGGACTGTCCCTTTTTTCTTATGACGGCTTCCGTGGCCCTCAGGCGGAAAAAAAGGACGCTGAATTGAGAAAACAGTATATTGCGTGATGTGTCGATTGGGAGCAGCCGGATGAAAGTGCTATTTGTGCATCAGAATTTTCCGGGACAGTTCAAACATTTAGCACCGGCACTGGTTTCGGCAGGGCACGAGGTGCGTGC
>CAKZKY010000297.1 GCA_937124575.1 uncultured Pseudomonadota bacterium
GCTATCCTGACCATTAGCGATCGAGGTTCCAAAGGGGAACGAGAAGATTCGAGCGGTCCGACCATCCAGGAGATGGTTAAGAATCTTCCCGCCGAAATTATCCATTACGAAATCATCCCGGACGAGAAAGAACGAATCGTCCAGGCTTTAAAACGCTGTTCAGGTGAATTGAAAGCGGACCTCATCTTCACCACAGGAGGAACGGGGGTTAGTCCAAGAGATGTGACACCCGACGCCACACGGGAAGTGATTGAAAGAGAAGTCCCGGGATTTTCCGAGGCGATGCGAGCTGAAAGCCTAAAGAAGACTCATCATGCTATGATCTCGAGAGCAGTGGTGGGAATCCGGGGCTCCAGTCTAATTGTCAATCTTCCTGGAAGCCCTAAAGGGGTCAGAGAAAACTTAGAAGTAATCCTTCCTGCATTACCTCATACCCTCTCCAAGTTAAAAGGCGATCCCTCTGAGTGCGGTCAGGGATGAGGCGAATAATCGGATGGGTCTGTTAATTTTCAATCGGAAGGGCGGTTTTGATAGGCTTTTAATTCTTCTTCTGTCAATTCCTCTGGGTCAACCAATCTATAGTGCTTTTCCGCAGAGACTCGGATACCCTCTTTTGTCATTTCGCATTCAAACAATGCAATGAGATTTTCTTCCATAAACTGGGCAGCAATGGATCGGCAAATGAGCCCTTGAAATTTCGTTTTACAAACGGCTAAATCCTGCTCTATCTGGACGATTCCTATCTTGTCTGATCCCCCTTTTGCTTGGACTGGAATAACATAATGGGCGCCTCTTTTATCGATGCCGATGTAAATTTCATCCGTCTCTACTTGTCCAATATCGGGTATCGCTGTCCGCAAATGGTTCTGCAAGGAATAACAAGTGAGACCGGTAAAAATATCAATTAGCCTATTATAACGAAGCTTAGCCAGGAGTGCCTGTTCATCATTGAGTTTATACTTACTGATCACTCCGGGGGTGGCATCCGGAATCTTCGTTTCTGCCAGAATCTTGGATGGAAGAATAGCAGATTGGGTGGCAAGTACAAACTTATAGCGACCTCTTCCCGCCGGACGAATAATCCACTCGAACCCTTTGGGTGCCTTTTCTACAATGCTTTCCGGCAACGAAGTCCGATACCGGAATGAATAAAGAACATCCCCTAAGTTCTTGGGAAGTTTTATTCGCAGCTTCTTAGCGGCTGCAATAATTTCTGACCGCTCAAATAAGATCTCTGCTGAGCCTTTCTGAAAATATTTGGAAAAAATTGCTTCTATAATCTGGGAATATCGATTTTTCGTTTCTGTCATTGTTTCAGCTTTTCTTCCCGGGCCATCGTAAGACAACGACTTCTTCCCTTAACTGTTCTCTCGTTGCCGTGGCGTATCTTGTGCGGAATAAATCTATTCTCATCAATTGGTATCCGAGCGCCTCTGCTATATCAGCCAACAACCGACCTGTGCGAATCATAATTCTCAGATATGAAGCCTGGTCTCCCACCACATAAGCCAACTGGGCGCCGGGGCGAAGCACAGAACGAAGCTCGGCCAGGTGGCGCGACATACCGCCGAAATACAATTTTGTCACTCTCCCATATAGCCTTTCAAATCCGGAATTTTTCCCAAGCTCTTTTCTGCGTTTCTCTATAGATTCTGCAATCTTCTGAATTTCCGTATGATCCTCCACATACTTATCATCCTCATCACCTTTATAAACACCCCGTGTATTTGATCGTATAAAGTTCTTTTTCATCTCTTTTAATTCACCTTTATTCCTGATAAACCCAAGAACAACAGATTCAAGTCTCGTTGTCCTTGTATAATCCTTTTCGTTCGGGTACGGAGGAGATGTTATGACAGCATCTACTGAATTGGGCTCTATAAGGCTACTTACATCCCGGGCATCGCCTAAATAGACTTTAGCGTTGGGATATGACCTGCCTTGGACAAGCTGTAAATCGTTTGTGATTCTATCAACTTCATGAAGCCATGAGGCCACAACCGGGACATCCATTTTTGGCTTTCCAACTCCTACCTCCGGACCAAAATGAAGATTACTGATCCTGAACACCAAAGCGTTTGCTAATGCGAGCAAGGCATGCCGGTAATAGGCTTGTTCTTTGTGTTCTTTCAAAGAATCAAGCAAAACGAGAGTTTTGTGCAATGGAAGGGGGCTGATCGATTTACTCAGTAAAAGTCCTGCCGCTTCAGGATCAAGGGTCTTTAGAGGAACTTCTTTCAGGTTGCCTTTTAGAAGACCGTTGTCGTCTATTCCCTGGGCTTTCAATAATTCTAAAGTCGAATTCGCAATATGGAGCGCCTTCTTCCTTAATAAATCAGGATCGATATCCCAATCTACTTTTACAGAGCTGGCAAAATGGGAAAAAATGTTCGCCTCAAGCCCGATTGCCCGAATGCCGTGCAGTTTAGATTCAACAAGGGTAGTCCCCGTGCCACAAAAGGGATCTAAGATAAGGTGACTTTCTTTTAATCCAAAATCTTCAATGTAACTGCTTACAAGGTGCGGAGGAAAAGAGAGAACAAACCTATACCAATCATGGAAAGCTCGATCGCAGGGAGCCAGCCTGTTGGCAGCTCGCCCATTCATTTCGCCTTTGGAAGTCTTTTCCAGAGAATTAGCGCTGAATGCAGAGATGGGTAAATACAGTTGGGTCTGAGTTGGCTTCATCGCCGCTCACCTTTTTTTGTCATTATAGGGAATGGAGGTGAAAAGGTCAATACTCATTGACTTTTGGTCGCGATGTTATATAAATTCAAAAATGAAAACATTAATGGAGGAGAAGATTATGAAGTTATATTCAGAGGACTTATGGCGACACTTTCGGGAGGCTCTGGGGCTAAAGGAATCTCCTCTCGGAATCTATTACACAAACGATGAACCTGAAGGCATTACCCCCAAGGAAGGAATTCATCTGTGTATGATTGGACTTCTTCAGAATGCCAGAAAAAAAGGGAAGATCGTCTATTTTGATAAAAGCTACTTCGGATGCCCTGGAGGAGCCTACTATATGGGCTTTTTGGAATCCCCCAGACCCAACATCGAATATTTTCTCTCCTGCGGAATCCCGGGTGAAATGGAAGGAGAACGATATATTAAAACGCCGGAACGTGCCAGAGAATTTTTTGCCAAAATGATTCCAAGGCGGGCACCAGCCACCTATTGCGTCTTCAAACCCATTGACCAATTTCGGGGAGATATAGAGCCAGAGGTGGTCGTTTTTTTCGTGACACCGGATATCTTATCCGGTCTATTCACGCTGACCAATTATGCCCTTGAACGAACAGACGCTGTTTTTTCACCCTTTGGCTCAGGCTGCAGTGCCATCCTGACCTATCCTTTGAATGAGGCAACCAGAGAGCAACCAAAGGCAGTTCTTGGAATGTTCGATGTTTCGGCAAGACCCATGGTAGAAAAGGATATCCTCACGCTGGCCATGCCATATTCCATATTTTTAAAACTTTTAGAAAATGTCTCGGGTAGTTTTCTTGAAACCAAAAGCTGGAAGAAGGTTCACCAGAGGATCCCAAAATAGACTACTTAAAAAACATGTAAATTGAAACAACGATGTTATAGAGTGCAAAGCACTTCCTCAGCCGAAACGGATGGGTTTTAAATGAGACATAGGCACCAATCCTTGCAAAAAGGGTAGTCCCAATAGCCAGAGCAACCCCACGCTGAATGTCTACAAAACCAACACTCCAGTCAGGGAGTCCCGGATGTTTCATTCCGTTAATCACATATCCAATCAGTGCAAACAGTGACGTCATCACAATGGTGGCACTGGATGTCCCGATGGCTAATTTCAAAGGCATCTTGATAAGATAATACATCATCGGAATGGTAATCACCCCTCCTCCAATGCCTGCCAGCGCAGAGACCATACCCGCAATGAGTCCGGTTCCCGAAAGGTGAATCGGATTGGGTTTTGAAGTGAGATTCAACTTCTTCAGCGCCTGTGATTCCTTCTCAGTCAGCATGATGATCCCAGTGATCACAACGACCAGTGCAAAAACAAACCTTAAATGGATGCCACTTATCCCTGCAGCCAATTTGGAAGCAGCCAGAGCAGTGAGAATACTCGAAACTCCGAGGATCAGGAATGCCCTTTGGTTTACATGTCCTTGTTTCTTATGCTGATAGGCGCTGAAGAGTGAGGCAAAGAAGATGACAAAAAGGCTTGTCCCCATAGCGATATGGGTTAAAACCATAGAGGAGACCCCTAAATACTCATAACTGAAGACCAGGACAGGAACCAGGATGATTCCACCACCCACCCCAAAAAATCCGGCCAGGAATCCTACGCCACAACCTATTACAATAAAAAGGAAAAATTCAATCAACGACATTCGTAGGCTCGCTTGGATAACATTATTAGGACCTAAATTGAGCGATTCACCCTATCTCCTAAGGGGGGCGGCAATGCCTCAAACCCTTTTAGAATGCGATACATTGA
>CAKZKY010000298.1 GCA_937124575.1 uncultured Pseudomonadota bacterium
TCACTTCATCTCTTTTCAACTGGTCCCCCTGGTACGAATTTCAGATTTCAAATTTTCAACTCATCACTTATAATTCTTAACTGCTTCTAATCCATCCATGCTCCTCCGTTCACATCGAGGATCTCACCCGTGATGAACGAAGCTTGGTCCGAAGCTAAAAAGAGCACGGCCTCTGCCACATCTTCCGGTTTCCCCAGTCGGCCGAGAGGAATGGAGGCAATGATCTCCTTTCGTCTCTCTTCTGACCACTGGGCGCTCATCTCTGTTTCAATGGCATGGGGTGCTACTCCATTCACATTGATCCCATAGGAAGCTAATTGCCTTGCCAGGGTTTTAGTCAGTGCATCTATCCCTGCCTTCGAAGGGCCATATCCAGGTGCAGAGGTGATATCTCCCATCTTTCCCGCAATGGAGGAGACATTTATGATCTTCCCGTATCTCTGCTTTTTCATTGTTTCAACCACTGCTTTTGAGCAGTTGAAAGTCCCTTTAAGATTAACCGCGATCACCCGGTCCCAATCCTCTTCGGTAACCGTCTCAATCGTTCCCCTCCGGATGATTCCGGCGTTATTGACGAGAATATCTATACGTCCGAAATTCGCCAGAGCTTGCTGAACCATAGCCAGCACTTCGGAGCTTTTGGTGATATCACAGACAAAGGCAGCCGCCTGTCCGCCCTTTTTTTCGATGTCTTCCTTAAGAGCCTCCAGCCTTTCCCTTTCGACGTCAACCAGAGCTACCTTTGCTCCTTCCCTTATCAGCGTGAGGGCAACCGCTTTTCCAATGCCTCTTGCCGCTCCGGTTACAATTGCCACCCTATCCTTCAATTTCATTCGGTTCCCTCTTGTTTTTAACCCAGAACTCATCTAATCCTTTCCGAATACCAAATTGGGAAGGAACAGGACAAGATCCGGGAAAAAGATGAGCAGCAGATCTACCAGCACGATCGCCGCGATGAATGGTATTGACTCTTTGATATAATCCTCCAACGGACAATCAAGGATGGAACAGACCGTGTACATGGATACCCCGACGGGCGGCGTGACAAGGCCCAACACAATCACGAGCATAAAGATAAGCCCGAAATGGACGGGGTCAATGCCTACTTCACTGACCAGGGGGAGGAGGATAGCGGTAAAGAGCAGGATGATGGCGGTGCTATCAATAAACATGCCTGCAATGAAGACGGCTCCCACAATGAGGAGCAATAATATCTGAGGGTTATTGGTTATTCCGAGCATAAATCGAGAGAACGTATCCCCGGCTCTTTCATAGGACAGGCCGTAGCCAAATATTCCGGACAGGGAAATGATGAGCATGATCGAGCCAATGTCAACGATAGTAAATTCAAGAGTTCTTTTGAACTTATCCCATGTAAGTTCCCTATAGAAAAGCGCTCCAACAATGAAGGCATAGACCCCGGCAAATGCGCCTGCTTCGGTTGGGGTATAGAAGCCAAACCTTATTCCTCCGATTAATGCAATTGGAAAAAGAAATGCCCAGATACTGTCGATCAGCGCCGTCCCCACCTCCTTAAGGGAGGGAGGTTTCCTTTCAGGGAGGTATCCTTTTGCCTTCGAGGTAATCGAGACGGCTATCATCAGGAATAGCGTCATCATCAATCCCGGGATAATTCCTCCGGTAAAAAGCCTTCCAATGGAAACCTGGCCAATGGTTCCGTATAAGATCAGCCCGATACTGGGCGGAATGACCGGAGCAATACAGGCTGTAATAGCAGACACGGAACCCGTGTAGCCTTTTGAGAACCCTTTTTTTACCATCTCTGTTCCGAGGAGGCGCGCTTCCATGGCGGCATCGGCAATCGCCGAGCCCGAAACGCCGCCCATCAGGGTGCTGAGCACGACATTGACCTGAGCGAGTCCTCCGCGCATATGGCCAGCAAGCACCCCGGCGAGTCTGATCAGTCGGTAGGTCATTCCTGTTTCGTTCATCAGGTTGGCGGCAAAGATAAAAAGAGGAATGGCAAGCAGTGGAAAATTCTGGGTTTGGGAGATTGGAAGCTGGATGATCATTGTAAAAGGCAGTTGGGGATTTTGAAGGAAGAACAAAGTTCCTGCAATGCCTATGGCAAAGGCAACCGGCATTCCCATTAAAAGAAAAAGAATAAAGATGATAAAGACCAACAGCATCTTCCGATTCCCCTCATTGCAGAAAAAGAAGCGTATCGTTAGAAAAAAGGTTCATCTGGCTTTCGTGTGGGTATTTTTCCCCCTAAACTGTACTTCCATACCATTCCCCCCTTAAATTACTGATCGTGTCCCATAAGTTGGGGGCTGGACACAAGGGGGACATTGTGTTATAGATAGGCCGTGCGGATATGCGGCCAGGAGTTTAGCGACGAAATCTGTGACCGAATCCGGGCCACCATTGAATCGGAGCCGACGATATCGCGTCGGGCCTTGTCGTTGCGTGTCTGCGAGTGGCTCAACTGGAAGAGCCCCAATGGCAAGCCGAAAGAGATGAGTTGCCGGGTAGCATTGCTGAAGTTGCACCGAGAGGGGCATCTGTCTCTTCCAGAGCCGGGGGTTCGCCCCTGGACTGTAGTTCAAGGAGAGAGGGCTACTCTGTCGCTTCCGGAGATTGAGTCGCTTGGCTGCCGGTTGAAGACCATGGGGGAGATCACATTGGTTCTTGTTGAAAGCAAGAACCGTCCTCTGTCTCGTTTCTGGAATGAGTTGATGGAGACGTATCATTATCTTGGGGCCGGTCCCTTGTGCGGGGCGCAACTGCGGTATTTGGTTCAAAGTTCGGTTTATGGGTGGGTTGGAGGATTGGCATTTAGTGCTGCGGCCTGGCGGGTGGCCCCCCGGGATCGATGGATTGGTTGGAGCGAAGAGGCTCGGAAGGCGAATCTGGGGAAGGTGGTGTGTAATAGTCGGTTTCTGCTCGTTCCTCGGATTGCCCATTTGGCTTCGCATGTGCTTTCGGTGAGTGTTGGACGAATGAAGCACGATTGGCTCAAGCGCTATGGTATTCGGCCCGTGTTGTTGGAAACCTATGTGGAGCGTGATCGTTTTGAGGGGACCTGTTATAAAGCGGCCAATTGGGTTGATGTGGGGACGACCCAAGGGCGAGGGCGGATGGATCGGGATCGGGCCTATTCGGTCCCCCTTAAGGAGGTCTATATTTACCCTCTTCAAAAGGATGCTCGCAAAGTGCTCTCTGTTGAGCCGCAGCCCAAGGTGGTTCGGTGTCAATTGCGGCAGGCAGGAGAGGCACAGGAGTGGGCGGAGGAGGAGTTGGGAGGGGCGAAGATTGGGGATCGGCGGTTGAACAAGAGACTGCTCAGTATCGCTGAGGCCTTCTACGCACGGCCTCAGGCCAACTTCCCACAGGCCTGTCAGACGAGGGCAGAGGCGAAAGCGGCGTATCGGTTCTTGGATCATCCTGAGACGAGCATGGAGACGATTCTTAAGCCCCATTATCAAGCCACCGTGGCCCGGACGAGTCGGGAGGCAGTGGTTTTGGCCGTTCAAGACACGACCTCGCTCAACTACACGACCCATCCCGCCACGGAGAATCTTGGCCTGATTGGATATCGTCCCAATGGAGGGATGGGACTGCTCGTTCATGATACGATGGTGTTCAATCGGGAGGGGACGCCTCTGGGGTTGCTGGATGTGCAGTGCTGGGCCAGAGATGGGGCGGATTTTGGAAAGAAGAAGCGACGCCGTAGCCTGCCGATCCAGGACAAAGAGAGTTACAAATGGCTGGTCAGTTTCCGCAAGGTGGCCGAAGCGCAAAAGCAATGTCCTGAAACAATATTGGTCAGTGTGGGAGACCGAGAAGCGGATGTGTATCAGCTTTTTGAATTGGCCTTGAGCGACCCTTTGGGGCCCAAGCTTCTGATACGGGCTCAGCAGGATCGGTTGCTTGCGCAAGGTCAGGGATATCTGTGGGAGAAGATGGCCGAGCAGGAGGTTTCGGGGATCCGGGAAATCCACATCCCACGTCAGAGAAATCGTCCAGCCCGAGTGGCGCACCTGGAGGTCCGGTTTGGAGAGGTCACTTTGAGGTCTCCTAAAAACGAGAAAGGATGCCGCGAATTGACCCTGTGGGCAGTGTGGGCACGGGAGGCAGAAATGCCTCCGAAAGGGGATCGCATTGAGTGGATGCTTCTGACCACGGTGCCAGTTCATACGTTTCAGGACGCCGTTGAGAAATTGGCCTGGTATACGATCCGCTGGGGAATTGAGGTCTATCATCGTACGCTCAAGAGTGGATGTAAGGTAGAGGAGCGGCAACTGGGTACTGCGGATCGCATCGAAACCTGTTTGGCCATTGACATGGTGGTGGCATGGCGGATTTTTCATCTGGCAAAGCTTGGCCGTGAAACCCCGGATGTGCCCTGCACGGTTTTCTTTGAAGAAGCAGAATGGAAAGCACTGGTGGCTCATATCACTCAAAATCCAAAACCCCCAGACCATCCACCGACACTCCGGGAGGCGATGCGGATGGTTGCCAGTCTTGGAGGCTTTCTTGGCCGCAAACGGGATGGTGAACCCGGAACCAAGAGCCTCTGGCTGGGGCTGCAACGACTTGACGATCTATCGTCAATGTGGAAACTTTTGACCATAACACCTATCTCCTATCCGTCTTCCTTCCCCCTTGTGTCCAGCAACCCAGGTTATGGGTAAGGATCAGTTAAATTAAGGGGGGATTAAGGGGGGTTAAGGGTTTAGGAAATCCCTTCATAACGAACCGATATTAAATCAAAATTG